>JAAZJF010000117.1 GCA_012800475.1 Gammaproteobacteria bacterium | reverse complement strand
CACCCGCCCACAAGCGCTACGTTTAGCGGGGCATGAGTGGGCTGAGCCTTTGGCACCCAGCGCTTTACCTGAGCTGATGTTGCAAGCGGCTGAGCAGCAACTGCCCATTATGGTGTTTGTTGGCAATGAGCAGTGTGTGCAAATTCACAGCGGTCCGGTGAGCAATCTGCGCTGGGCGGGTGAGTGGTTTAATGTGCTGGATCCTAAGTTTAATCTGCACCTTAAAGCGCAGGCCATCACCCAGCTGTGGCGCGTGCGTAAGCCAACGGTGGATGGCGTGATCACCAGTTGGGAAGCCTACGATGCGCAGGGTGATTTAATTGTGCAGCTGTTTGGTGTGCGCACGCCCAATACGCCAGAAAGTGCGCAGTGGCGTGAATTGGCTGAGCGTTTCCCCGTGTTAACGGCGGCGGAGGCTTAAGATGCCCGCTTGGTTTGTCAGTATGGGGCCGCTTGGCTGGCCCCTCGCTTTGTGCTCTTTGCTGGCGCTGGCCTTGCTGTTGGAGCGCTTGAGCGTCTTTTTGCAGCTGCAACCTATCAGTGAAAAAACCTTGCTCAGTAGCGCCGCTGCCTGCCGTGATTGCACGCGCGCGGTGTGCCAAAAGCGTCCCAGTGGTTGGCGGTATGGGCTGGCGTTATTGGAGCGCCATGGCAACTTGCCCGCTGAGCAGCGTGAAGAAGTGTTGGGCTGTTGGTTGCAAGAAGAGCGCTGTCGTCTTAACCGCCACTTGCGTGTGTTGCAAATGGTCGGCGTGCTCTCGCCGATGTTGGGCTTGCTCGGCACGGTGTTGGGCATGGTCACCATGTTTGCTGGTATCGCGGATCAGCAAGGCCCCGTCACACCAGCGTTATTGGCCGATGGTTTATGGCAGGCCTTGTACACCACGGTGTGGGGCATGGTGATTGCGATTCCAGCCTTGGCGGCGGGACAGGGGTTTAGCTTTTGGGCGGAGCGTTATTTAGAACGCGTGCAAATGCTGCTCAATCGTTGTCATTTGGCCTTTAACGGTCTGGATTTGAGCTTAAGTGATGCCGCTCCCAAAGCAGGCGGTACGGTGCACCCAGCCCATGCGCCTCAAGCGCAATGGAGTGCGCCATGATTCGGCTGCCACAAGCAGGCATACCATCGGCCAGTTTATTACCCGACTTAACGCCTTTGTTGGATGTGATTTTTATTGTGCTGGTGTTTTTCCTGCTGACGGCGCAGCAACCGCTATTGGATATGCCATTGGATTTACCGCAAAGCGATGCTGAGCTCAGTCCAGCCGTATCAGCGCCGAGTGAGCGCATGCTGATTATGCTCGATGAGCGTGGGGTGTGGCGTTTTGCCGGGCAACCGCAGGCCAGTTTTAAAAGTCTGCGTGAAAGCTTAGAGCGCGAGCCGCCGGCAGCAGTAGATTTAGCCTTGCATCAACAGGCGCCATTAGAAAAGTTTTTGCAGCTTTTGGCAGTGTTAGAGCACTTAGGGATTGATGACACACATATTTTAATGGACGCCCAAACATCAACGCCTGAATAACCCACGGCGCAGTTTGAGCAGTTAAACGATAGAAGGAGAAGCACGGTGAAACAACAGATTAAAGTCGCCGCGGCGGCACTGGCGTTGCAATGCTGTAGCGCCTTGGTATGGGCCAATGACACATCGGTGACTGCGCCGACAACAACGAATGCTGCAGAGCAGCGCGTGATCAGCGCCGGAGGCTCGATTTCTGAGTGGATTGTGGCGATGGGCGCAGAAGAGCAGTTGGTGGGTGTGGATACTACCAGTTTGCATCCCAGCAGTTTGCAGGCTTTACCCAGTGTGGGCTATCAGCGGCAATTGGCGGCGGAAGGGGTTTTAACCTTGCAGCCGCAGATTGTGTTTGGCAGTGCTGAAATGGGTCCGCCGCCGGTGCTGGCGCAATTGCGCGCGGCAGGTGTACGCATTGAAACCTTACCAGTGGATGCAGACATTGAGGCGGTCAGCCAAACCGTGCGCCGCATGGGGCAGATGTTGCAGCGTGATGCGCAAGCTGAGCAGGCGTTAACCGTATTTAAAGAGGCCATGGCGCAGCAACAGCAAACATTGAGTGGGCTAGAAGGTACAGCACCGCGCGTGGTTTTGCTGTTTAACGCAGGCCAAGGCAATCCACTGACCGCCGGTACGCAGACTGTGGGTGATTGGTTAATCCAGCATGCAGGCGGTAGCAATTTAGCTCAGCACCAAGGGTTTAAAGCTTTATCGGATGAATCCATGCTGGCGCTGAATCCGCAGGTGATTATTGTCGCTGATCGCCACAACCAAGGTGTGGACGCCTTACAGGACATGCTCGCTAACGCCCCGGCGTTGCGCCACACCGATGCGGTGCTTAAAAAGCGCGTTATCGCACTGGATCCAACGGTATTAGTCGGCGGTTTAGGCCCCCGTGTTCCCGAGGAAGTCGCGCGCTTGATGCAAGCCTTTTACCCCACCGCAAGCCCACAATTAGCGCAGAAAAATTGATGTTGATGTTGGCTTGCTATGCATACGTGATCAGGCTTTTTTGTAGGTCGGTCTTCAGGCCGACAAAGCCATCAGGCAGGTACATATGTTTGCAGGCACGGTGCGGTGTTGGGGCGTTTGCAACGCCCAAGTCGGCCTAAAGACCGACGTACATTTAGATGTGTATGCAGTGGTTGGTTGGTGTAATCAGGGCGCGCCGCGCGTGCGCGTGAATATTAATACATGCTGCAGATTTTAAGTTGATCGCTATTTATGTCCAATTCCAGTTCTAAATTATTTGTTGTACTTGGGGCGCTGCTGGCGGTAGCGCTGGTGTTGTCGCTGGCGTTGGGGCCGGTCAGCATCGGTGTGCGTGATTTGGCCAGTGTGGTGGTGCAAAGCCTAGGTTTTGAGGGGCTGAGTACGGCATCCAGCGAGCAGGCGCAGTTAATTGTCAGTCAGATTCGTTTGCCCCGCGCGCTGCTGGGTTTGGCGGTCGGTGCGGTATTAGCTTTATCTGGGGTGGCGATGCAGGGTTTGTTTCGTAATCCACTGGCAGATCCAGGTTTAATTGGTGTGTCCAGCGGGGCCGCTTTAGGTGCAGCGGTGGCGATTGTCGGCGGTGCGATGCTGGGTGGAATTTCTGAGGCGTGGAGCCCGTATATTTTATCGATTTGCGCTTTTGCCGGTGGTTTAGGCGTGACCGCTTTGGTGTATCGCTTGGGACGGCGCGACGGACAAACTCATGTAGCCACTATGCTGTTAGCCGGGATTGCCTTGGCGGCATTAGCCGGCGCGGCGATTGGTTTATTTACGTATTTAGCTGATGACGCAACCTTGCGCACTTTAACCTTTTGGAACTTGGGCAGTTTAAACGGCGCCAGTTATGAGCGCTTATGGCCTTTGTTGTTGATTACTTTTGCTGTGGCCTTGTGGTTACCGCGTCGAGCGAAGGCGTTAAATGCGCTGTTGCTGGGCGAATCCGAAGCGCGGCATTTAGGCTTTGCTGTGGAGCGCCTCAAGCGTGAGTTGGTGTTTTGCACCGCCTTGGGTGTAGGTGCGGCAGTGGCGGCGGCGGGGATGATTGGCTTTATCGGTTTAGTGGTGCCGCATGTATTGCGCTTGGCCGTGGGACCGGATCATCGCGTACTGTTGCCTGCGTCGGCTTTAGCAGGCGCGAGCTTATTGCTGTTTGCCGACTTGGCCGCGCGCTTGATTTTGGCTCCAGCAGAATT
>JAAZJF010000116.1 GCA_012800475.1 Gammaproteobacteria bacterium | reverse complement strand
TCATCCCTTCTTTTGAAGAAGTAGCGGAAGAGTTGCGCAAACAAGGCTATACCGTTGCTGTGGAAAGTCGTGACGACAAGCGCTCTAAGCTGGAAGTACAGCACAATGAAGAGGTGAACTTTGTTTACGAAGTACGCCCACGTGCCTATGTACGTCCTGATTTTATGACGCAAGATGATAGCGAAGATGAGCACGAGGAACGTGAAGAACGTAAGTACTTCCGTGCCGAGGTGCACCTTATGGAAGGGGGTCAAGATTACGACATTATGGGCTGGTCCCGCGATGAAGTGATTGATGACATTCTCGACCAGTACGAACAGCATATGCATTTCTTGCACGTCGTACGTTAATCTCAGCTTGACCGATAAGGCGCTCTTTATGAGCGCCTTTTTTATGGCTATCGCACTGAGGCATGGGTACCGACTGGGCGCACGACCCAGATCGACAATACCCGACTCGTTTGATCCGCCCTCAGTCACTTCAATGCTAGAATAGTCACTTTTGTGATTCAGGTCTGTTGCATGTCTAAACTTAACCCTCGCCAACAAGAAGCGGTCAATTACATCAGCGGCCCCATGCTGGTGCTGGCGGGTGCTGGTTCAGGTAAGACCAGTGTGATTACCCGAAAAATCGCTTATTTAGTTCAGCAGTGCGGTATTTCTGCCCGCTATATCGTGGCGGTCACCTTTACCAATAAAGCTGCACGGGAAATGAAAGAGCGCGTCTCCTCTTTATTGCGCGGCGCTGAAGGCCACGGTTTAACCGTCTCGACCTTCCATAACTTAGGTTTAAATATCATCCGCCGTGAGCATGCCTTGCTGGGTTATAAACCTGGCTTCTCCATTTTTGATGACTCGGATGTCAAAAGCCTGCTCACCGATATTATGCAAAAAGAATATGCCGGCGATGACGGCGCCGATGAAGTTAAAAACCTCATCAGCCAATGGAAAAATGATCTTGTTCTACCCGAGCAGGCGCTAGAACAAGCACGTGGCGGCAAAGAGCAAACTGCTGCCATCGTTTACAGTCATTATCAACGCACTCTGAAAGCCTACAACGCCGTGGATTTTGATGATCTGATTTTCCAGCCGGTCAAACTCTTTCAAAACCATCCCGAAGTGCTAGAAAAATGGCGCAATCGCATCCGCTATATGCTGGTGGATGAATACCAAGACACCAACACCAGTCAGTATTTGCTGGTCAAACTCTTGGTCAAAGAGCGCGCGCAGTTCACTGTAGTGGGCGATGATGACCAATCGATTTATGCTTGGCGCGGTGCTCGTCCTGAAAATCTGATGCTACTGAAAGAAGATTTCCCTTCGTTAAAAATCGTCATGCTGGAGCAAAACTACCGCTCTACCAGCCGTATTCTTAAATGCGCCAACACCTTGATTGCTAATAACCCCCATGAGTTTGTTAAAGAGTTGTGGAGTGAAATGGGCCACGGTGATGAGATCCGTGTGATTCGCTGTCGCAATGAAGATGCAGAAGCTGAGCGTATTGCCCTAGAAATTCTCACTGAACATATGCGCACTCAGCGTCCTTACAGTGATTTTGCCATTTTGTACCGGGGCAACTACCAAGCCAAAATCATGGAGCTTAAGCTGCAGGTGCATAAAGTACCCTACCGTTTATCCGGTGGTACCAGCTTTTTTGGCCGCCAAGAAGTGAAAGACCTCATGTCCTACTTTCGTTTGTTGGTCAATCCGGACGATGACAATGCCTTCTTGCGCGTGATAAATGTACCGCGTCGTGAAATTGGCTCAACCACTCTAGAAAAGCTCAGCGGCTATGCGACTCAGCGTGAAGTGTCGATGTATGAAGCCTGTGCCGAGCTGGGTTTAGGTGAGCATTTAGGTCCGCGTTACACCGAACGTTTAGCGCGTTTTAAGCACTATATGGATAAGTTACGCCAGCGCTGCTTTAGCGAGGACCCCATCGACGCATTGAAAGAAATGATCGTTGATATTGATTACGAAAACTGGATCCGACAAAACAGCTCCAGCGAAAAAGCCTGCGAATACCGTATGAGTAATGTGTGGTTTTTAATTGAAGCCTTAAAAAACACCTTAGAGCGCGATGAAGACGGTGTAATGACCATTGAAGAAGCTATTGCTAAGCTGGTCTTGCGCGATATGCTGGAGCGACAAGAAGAAGATGAAGACGGTGCCGATGGTGTGCAAATGATGACGCTCCATGCCTCCAAAGGTTTGGAGTTCCCCAGCGTCTATATCATGGGGATGGAAGAAGAGATTCTGCCACACCGCTCCAGTATTGAAGCCGACACCATTGAAGAAGAGCGGCGCTTAGCTTATGTGGGCATCACTCGCGCACGGCGTAACTTAGCCTTTACCTTTGCCAGTAAACGCAAGCAATATGGTGAGACGATTGATTGTACGCACAGCCGTTTTTTAGATGAATTGCCTACAGAAGACTTACAATGGGAAGGCCTTGAAGAAGCGCCGGTAGAAGTTAAAGCAGCACGCGGCAACAGTGCCTTAGCTGATATTCGTGCCCTACTCAAAAAATAACCCACAGCATATGTTCACGCTTTATAAGGAATAGCGCTATTACTCAAGCATCGACACCTAGAACGATCAGTATGAAATTGATCTTTCTTCTGGCCTCTCTCAGTGCATTGGTCGCCGCGGCGATTGATATGTACCTACCCGCTTTTCCAACGGTTGCGACCAGTTTGGACATCAGCCAAGGGCAGGTGCAGCAAACTCTCACCGTTTTCTTAATCGGGCTGGGTATTGGCCAAGGGTTATATGGCCCCTTTCTGGATCGCTTTGGTCGGCGGCCACCACTGCTCTTTGGTATTGCCTTATTTACCATTGGTTCGTTAGCGGCAGCCATGTCGACCACTTTGGAAGGTTTATTAGTCGCACGTTTCTTACAAGCCATTGGTGCAGCCGCAGGTTCAGTGGCGTCGCGAGCGGTAGTGACAGACACCTGCGACCCCCAAAGTTCGGCGCGCATCTACTCCATGCTGATGCAAGTGATGATGATTGCACCGATTACGGCACCGATGCTGGGTAGCCTGATCTTGGTGTATGGCGAATGGCATTTAATCTTTTGGGTGCTGGCTGTTTTGGGTGTTTTAAGTGGACTATTTACCATCCGCTGGCTACCTGAAACATTGCCTATAGAGCGCCGTGTGCCCTTATCGATGCGCAGTATTGTGCGTTATTATGCAATTCAAATCAGTAACCCCAGCTTCTTCTTTTACACCATGGCCACCAGCTGTACGCTGGGCTGTTTGTTTATTTATTTAAACAACGCGCCCTTTGTCTTTATCGAGATGTTTGGCATGACGCCCAGTCAGTTCAGCTATATTTTTGCAGCGAATGCAGTGGGTATGATTGCCATCAGCCAAATCAATTTACGTTTGCTGAAATTTTACAGCGCGACACGTATTTTGTTTGTGGGTTTAGGCGGCTTTATGGTGGTCGGCCTGCTGTTAATGAGCTTAGTGCAATTGAACTGGCAGGCGCTGTGGAGCTACAGCATCTTGCTGGGCTTAGGGATTGCCATGCTGGGTATGATCACCGGTAACCTCACGGCCATGACCATGGCGCACACTCAGCAGCACGCAGGGATTGCTTCAGCTTTAATGGGTTTTATGCAGTTTATCCTAGCCGCCACCATTGGCTTTATCGCGAGCATCATCGCCTCACCCTCGCTATTCACCTTGCCGATCGCCTTGTTGATCCTGGGTGTCGCTGCCATGGCCATGTGTGGATTGGCGAATCATTTTGCACAACGGGCCGCACCTGATCGATAACATACCTGCGCGCCTGTGCAGCACTGAATGTTAGCAAACACAGTGCTGCACAGGCTCAATATCGCACTATTGCTAGGCCGCAAGGTCACTATAGAGTGGCGTGCAAAACAGCAGCGCAAACCGCTGACTGATAACACTATAAGCATGCCGTACTCAGGGATCACAGTGCGCCTATCAAGCAAGCACTGTTGCTAACAACCGCTCACAGGATTGTGCGAGATACTTATGACTTTAGATATTTTTCTCGTTTTGCTGATCACCTTATCGGCAATGGCTCTTTTTATCAGCGAAAAACTGCGGGTGGATGCCATCGCCGTGCTGGTCTTGGTGAGCTTAACTCTGCTCGATTTAATCAATCCAAGCCAAGCCTTAAGCGGATTTAGTAACCCAGCCACCATTACCGTTGCGGCGATGTTTATTCTCGCTGCGGGGCTGCAAAACAGCGGTGCATTAAGTGGGATTCAAAAACTCTTAGGTACAGCACGCTCACCATTGCAATTTTTGCTGATGCTCTTTGCTTTAATTGCTTTAATTGCACCCTTTGTTAACAACACCGCTGTCGTCGCCATTTTTATTCCGATTGTGATCAGTGCCAGCTTAAAAATTGGTCTGGCACCCTCCAAAACCTTGATTCCATTGTCCTATGTCGCGCAGATGGCCGGGGTGTTCACCTTAATTGGCTCCTCAACAAACTTATTGGTCAACTCAGTCGCCAAAGACTTGGGCCACCCAGGCTTTAGTATGTTTGAGTTTTTGCCCTTAGCCGCCATTTGTGCCACAGCAGGTTGTCTGTATTTGTTGACCGTTGGTCGCTGGCTTTTACCGGATGTACGCAGTTCAGATTTGGATAACCTCTATGAGTTTGGTCACTATATTAGCGAGCTCAAAGTCACCGCTGACTCAAAACTCTTAGGCACCACCGTTGAACAAGCGCAATTGAGCAAAGAGTACAATGTGTATGTTGTCGAGTTACTGCGCGATGGCGAGAAGTACTGGTCACCGCGCTCAGAAGAATTAAAAGAAGGCGATATTTTGCTGACTCGCGGGGTCTGGTCTGACCTTGAAACCTTAAAAGATGAGCAAAAACTCGAATTCAACACCCAAACTGACTTCCAACTCAAAGGCGCAAAACAAGACAAGTCTGTATTAGCTGAAGTGATGATCGCTCCCCAATCACGTGCCGCTGGGCGCTTACTCGCCGTATTAAACCGCAGTTGGCGCTATAACGCCTCGGTATTAGGCGTACAGCGACGCGGGCAAGTGGTGCGTACTCAGCTCAACAGCTTGCGCCTTAGAATTGGTGATATTTTATTGATGGCATTGCCAGAAAAAGACTTAGCGGCGCTGCGTAAAGATAAAAGTGTCATTGTGATCTCTAAACGTGAAGCCTCTTTAGATTATGGCTGGCGTGCCCCTTTTGCTGTCGCAGTGATGGCTGCAGTGGTCACGGTCTCTGCTATGGGTTGGCTGCCCATTGCGCTCTCGGCACTGACCGGCGCTGTGGTGATGACCTTAGTAGGCTGCATTCATGCTGATGATGTGTACGAGAGTACCGACTGGTCGATTGTGATTCTAATCGCAGGGCTGTTGCCACTGGGTATTGCGATGAGCTCCTCAGGGGCTGCGCAGTTTTTAGTCGATAACAGTATTGGTTTAGTCAGCCATTTAGGGCCGCATGTGGTTCTAGCTGTACTGTATTTAATGGCTCTGGCGCTGGGCGAGCTGATGAGCAACTCAGCCGCAGCCGTCTTATTAACGCCGATTGGCTTCTCAACCGCACAACTGATGGGCGCTGACCCAACCCCGTTTTTAATCGCCATCACCTTCGCTGCCTCCACCAGCTTTATGACGCCCGTGGGTTATCAAACCAATATGATGGTGTATAACGCCGGCGGCTATAAATTCAGTGATTTTATAAAAGTAGGCTTACCACTCAATAGTATTTTCTGGGTGCTGGGGGTGATTTTTATCCCAATGTTTTGGCCGTTTTAGATATAGAGATTAGCTTTTTATCAAAATCGCGTAAGACCTCGTACTTTGAGTGCGAGGATGGAGAGTTTCAATTAATGGGTCCTAAAACCCAGAATCTTCAACCTACTCGGAGCCGCTGCAGCTGTCTGTGCGGTAGCCCACATAAGGCTCGGATCACACCTGCGACCTTTGATGAGTCATATCAGGCTCTAGCCAGAAACTGCAGTAAGTCGTGTTAATCCACCAACTCAATGCCTAAGCCTTCCAGCAAATACACCGCTTCATGCTTAGAAAACTTAGCGCCTTGCAGCTGATTTTCTAAAACATTAATGGAGTATTGTGTGGCTTCAGTAAAATCTGCGCCTTGTAAATTAGTGCGCATAAATAAGCTGTGGGTGAAGTCACTATACGTCATCACCGACTTAGAGAAATCCCCTTCACGAAAGTCGACATCCTGAACTTTGCACTCATCGAGCACCAAGCTTTGTAAGGTCAGGCCGAAAAAGGATGAGTCGTTTAAAATGCATTGGCGAAAGCTGATTTCAAAGTCTTTATGGTACTCAGACCACGCAGCTCGAGTCCAATCCACACCCACCAGCTTGCACTCAAGAAAAGTTAAGCCAAACAGCCGTGTATACGGCAGGCTGGTTAAACTCAGCTGACAACGGGTAAAGCTGCAATTGGTAAAATTACAGCGCTCAAAGGTTGCGCTAGTGAAATTACAATCCACAAAGCTGCACTCTTCAAACTCAGTGCCCATGCAGAGCAAGTCCTGCATATCTAAGCTGGTAAATGTTTCTTCAAAGTACTGCTGCTGATTTTCTATTGTTATTGTGTTCAATACATCCTCCACATCCAGACGTTCAACCATGATGTTAAAACGGCAACACACTGCCATCCCAATTTAATAAAGCACCGCTAACCTCAGGCGTCAGTCCATCACGGACCTTTAACAACCGCTGTGCGGTCTGCGCAGCCGTTTGCAATTGGCCCTGTGGCAGATTGCTTTGGAACGGCTCAGACAAGGGCGTATCAGTTGTGCCAGGATGCACCGTAACAATACAGGCACTGGGGTTGAGCCGTCGCACTTCGAGACTGAGGTTTTTCACCAGCATATTCAGCGCGGCTTTGCTCATGCGGTAACTGTACCAACCGCCCAATTGATTGTCCGTAATACTGCCCACTTTGGCGCTGAGCACCAACACTTTCACCTCTGGCGTGCGGGTTAAATAGCGAAATAAACAACGTAAATACTGCGCGGGAATCACCACATTGCTGTGTAAGCGCTGCGCCAATTGCGCACTATCAAGATGACGAATGGTTTTTTCGGGCATGCCCGCTTCGTCATGCAACACGCCATTACAGATGACAATCGTATCCGGCTGCTGGACTAAGGCTTGCTCAATGCACTGCTCGCTGCTGGCTTCGCTCTGCAAGGCATCTTGATACCAAAACCACCCAGACTCTAGTGGTGCAGGCTGGCGACTGATCACACTCACTACAGCGCCTCGCGCACTCGAGTCTCGGGCGATCGCTTGGCCAATCGCACTACTACCACCCATAATTAAAATTGACTGCGACATGCACTGAGCTCCGTTCAGGTGTCAGCTGAAGTTAGGCTTAGAGTGTGATGCCCACACATAAAAAAGGCGACTGTTTAAGTCGCCTTTTTTCACCCATTGGTCACCGCTTAAGCTGCAATACTGCCTTTGAGCTTTTTCATGGCATTTTTTTCCAGCTGGCGAATACGCTCAGCTGACACGCCATACTGCGCAGCAAGGTCATGCAGCGTCACTTTTTCATCGGACAACCAGCGCTGCTGCAAAATATCACGGCTGCGCTCATCCAGCTCGCTGAGCGCTTCATACAAGCTGCTGCTGTCGTTTTCAGTTTGATCCGAAGCCTCTAACTGCAAAGCAGGATCGTAACTGTGATCTTCTAAGTAATTGGCCGGCGACTTATACGCGCTGTCATCATCGTCATTATCTGACGGATCAAAGGACATATCATGGCCGGTTAAACGGCTTTCCATTTCCCGCACTTCACGGGCTTCAACGCCTAAAGAGTCCGCTACAGCATCCACTTCAGTGTTGGTCAGCCACGCTAGACGCTTTTTCTGACTGCGCAGATTAAAGAACAATTTGCGCTGCGCTTTAGTGGTGGCCACTTTAACAATGCGCCAATTGCGCAACACATATTCGTGAATTTCGGCTTTAATCCAATGCACAGCAAAAGACACTAAGCGCACACCCATTTCTGGATTAAAACGCTTCACAGCTTTCATTAAGCCGACGTTACCTTCTTGAATCAAATCGCCTTGAGGCAAACCATAGCCTGAGTAACTCCGCGCGATATGCACCACAAAACGTAAGTGGGCCATTACCATTTGGCGAGCAGCATCAAGATCTTGGTGATAATACAAACGCTCGCCCAAGTCGCGTTCTTGTTCAACGGACAAAATTGGAATCGAGTTGACTGAGTGCACATAGGCCTGCAGGTTTGCACCTGGACTGAGCATCTGTGCAGTCTGTAATGCGGTCGTGGTGGTCATAAATTTCCTCCAACGGGTGACAACTTCTTAAATAATACTATTGTATATAAGATGGTGATTGTGCCTTAAAGTTCCACGTATTGCGCTGCAAGATAAGGCGCACAGCCTGTTTTAATCAGGCTATTGACTAGCGCGGTGACAATTCGCGCAAATGCCGTGCAACAGCTAACCAAGCACCGATGTAACCTAGCAATACTGCACCAAATAATAACGAAAAGCCATCTTCGAGTGGCACGCCCGATAAGCTAAAGTCACTGCCGTACAGCTGCGCCAGCTGCACCACGGACTCGTTCAGCCATTCCAAACCAAAGGCCAATAACAGCCAAGCTAAAATACCGCCCGCTAAGCCATAGAGCACACCCATATATAAAAATGGGCGGCGTACGTAGCCGTCTGTACCACCGACCAACTTAATGACTTCAATTTCAATACGGCGGTTTTCAATATGCAGGCGAATGGTATTACCCACCACCAATAACAACGCAGCAATCAGCAGCACCGATAAGGCAAAGATAAAATGCTCACCCATCTGTAAAATGGCCGCTAAACGCTCAATCCACATCAAATCCAACTGCGCATGCTGCACCTGAGGCAAGCTTTTGAGCTCATCGAGCAACAGCACTAAGGTGTCTTTATCAATCAGTTCGGGTGTCACTAAAATACTGCCCGGCAAGGGGTTATCAGGTAACTCGCGCAAAGCATCACCAAGTCCTGATTGCTCTTGAAACTCCGCCAGCGCCTGTTCACGACTGATCCACTGCGCCTCGCTGACATGCTCATGCTCAGCAATTTTCTCACGCAGCATTTCACCGTAGGTGTCGCCTGCGTCCAGCTCTAAAAATAACGAAATCTGCGCAGCACGCTGCCATGATCCGCCCAACTGGCTGACATTTTCGAGCAATAACGCTAAACCCATCGGCAGGCTTAAAGCCACTGCCATCACCAAACAGGTGAAAAAACTACCTAAGGGTTGGCGCACCAAACGGCTGATACTGTCGCTGCAACTGGCACGATGGTTTTCGATCCAAGCGCGCAATTGATGACGAAAACCTCGGGTATCTGAAAGGCTGGTTGCGACTTGATTCTTGGTGGTGGCGCCAACGCGCTCACCCGGTTGGTCAGGCGTGATCCGTGCAGCACACATTAAACAGCCTCCCCATCGCCAATTAAACGGCCACGTTGTAGGGTCAACATCCGCTGACGCATACGCGCTATTAATGCCAAATCATGACTGGCAATTAAAACGGTGGTACCCAATTGATTGATATCTTCAAAAACAGACATAATTTCAGCCGCTAAACGCGGGTCTAAGTTACCGGTCGGCTCATCGGCTAACAACAATGCCGGCTGATGCACAATGGCGCGAGCAATACCCACCCGTTGCTGCTGGCCTGTGGATAAATCCGCTGGAGCTTGCAGGGCTTTCTCTTTCAGGCTGACACGCTCCAGCGCTAAGCTCACACGCTGGTTAATTTCATCTTGTGGCAAACCTAAAATCTGTAAAGGCAAGGCCACATTGGCAAACACACTGCGATCAAACAAGAGCTGATGATTTTGAAAGACAACACCAATTTGACGGCGCAGAAAAGGAATCTGTGAGTTACTGATTTTAGCTAAATCTTGCCCAGCTAAGAGCAACTTACCGCCCGTGGGACGCTCCATTGCTAACAACAGTCGCAGCATGGTACTTTTACCTGCACCGGAGTGGCCGGTAACAAACAAAAATTCACCACGGCGCACACGAAAGCTCAACTCATGCAAACCGACATGACCATTGGGGTAGCGTTTCTCGACCTGCTCAAATCGAATCATTGCGCATCCTTCTCGGCGAACAATGCTTTCACAAAATCATCCGCAACGAAATCACGTAAATCATCAATCCCCTCACCCACACCGATATAGCGCACTGGGATTTGGAAGTGCTTGGCCAGTGCAAAAATCACGCCGCCTTTCGCCGTACCATCCAGCTTAGTTAAAGCTAAACCGGTGACAGGAATGGTTTCATTAAAGTGGCGAGTTTGGTTGATCGCATTTTGTCCGGTACCGGCATCCAGCACGAGCAATACTTCATGAGGCGCGCTATCGTCCAAGCGCCCCATCACCCGTGCGACTTTACGCAACTCTTCCATCAAGTTGTCTTTGGTGTGCAAGCGCCCTGCGGTGTCAGCAATTAAAACATCGATACCACGCGATTGTGCAGCTTGCACCGCATCAAAAATGACCGATGCAGAATCCGCACCTGTGTGTTGGGCAATCACTGGAATCTTATTGCGCTCACCCCAGACTTGCAACTGCTCAACGGCCGCCGCGCGGAACGTATCACCTGCGGCCAACATCACTTTTTTACCTTCGTTTTGCAGGCGCTGGGCTAACTTACCAATCGTGGTCGTCTTACCGGCACCATTGACACCTATCACTAAAATAACGTGAGGTTTTTTCTCGGTGGAGATCACCATCGGCTGCTCAACGGGGCGCAGCAACTCTGTCATTTCAACTTGCAACGCTTGGTATAAAGCGCCGCTATCAGCCAACTCTTTACGTGCCACACGCCGCGTCAGATTATTCATAATGGCGGTGGTTGCTTCCATGCCCACATCGGCAGTCAATAAGCGTGTTTCCAGCTCTTCGAGCAGATCATCATCAATTTCTTTTTTGCCTAGGAACAGGCTGGCCATGCCATCGCCAAGGCTGGAACTGGTTTTGGCTAAGCCTTGCTTCAGACGCGCAAACCAACCGAGTTTATTGCCTTGCGGCTTGCTTTGTCCGGCTAAATTCGCCGCTAAAGGAGCGTCTTGAGTATCAACATCAGCACTCGGCTCCTCGACCTTAGGTTCTGTTTTTGGTTCTGGCTCAATAACCTGCGCAGGCTCGGGTGCAAGTTCGGGCTCTGGTTCTACAGCAGGAGTCGGCGCAGCCACCGGTGCACCCACTTCACGACCGACCGACAGATTAAAACGTGATGGGCGCGCTGGAACACTCTGCGCATCCGTTGTCAGTGCGACAGCAACAGCTGCAGGGACTTCATCAAGCGGCGCAGGTTCAGCCTGAGGCTCAACTGCAGTGTCCGTGCTGGTTGCTGCTACATCAGGCGCTGCAACGACGGGTTCAGGAATGGGCTCTGGTTCTGTGACAGCTTCAGCAGCTTCAATAGGTTCTGCGGGCTCAGCCATCAACGGCGCTGCTGTAGGTGCAGGTGGCTCAAGCGGCTCAGCGGCTACAGGTTCATCCACTGGTGGCTCTGCAGTTGGAGCAGACTCTACGGCAGCCGTCTCAGGAGCAGTAACAGCTTCATCGTCTTCAGCCTCCTGCTCAACTTCAGGAACCTGGGGCTGTTCAGCTTTAGGCTGGGATTTTTTACGGCCAAACCAAGAGAACAGGCCTTTTTTAACAGGCGCGGCCTCCTCCTGCACATCAGTCGATACGTGGGAATCAGCGTCTGGCGCTGCTTGCTTTGATTTTTTGTCGTCGCCGGAACCAAACATAGAAAAGGCTTTCTCAGCAGTTCACCACATCTGTATTGATTTACAGTAAATGCCACACAGATATGGTTGTTAATAAAATGGTTGCGTATCCTAGCACTTCTAGGCACTTGGTAGCTAAACTCAGCGCGCAGTTTTAAAGGTTCTTCTATGAAAATATACTTAGGTTACATCGCCCTATTTCTATCCAGCACATTTATCACACCCGCTGTTGCACAAAGCGCAACCACTGAATTCAGTTTAGACAACGGATTGAAGGTGATCGTTCGCGAAGATCATCGCGCACCCGTTGTTGTCAGCCAACTTTGGTATAAAGTCGGCTCAAGTTACGAAAGCCCAGGCAGTACGGGCTTAGCCCATGCGCTGGAACATATGATGTTTAAAGGTAGCAGCAAATTAGGCCCAGGTGAATCATCGCGTATTTTACGTGAGCTGGGCGCGCAAGAAAACGCCTTTACCAGTGACGACTACACCGCGTATTACCAAGTGCTCGCCCGTGATCGCCTTGAAGTGGCGTTAGAAATGGAAGCCGATCGCTTGGCCAGCCTGACTTTGCCAGAAGATGAATTTGTGCGCGAAATTGAAGTCATCAAGGAAGAGCGACGCATGCGCACCGATGACCGCCCCAGTGGCTTAGCTTATGAGCGTTTTAAAGCCTTAGCCTACCCCGCCAGTGGTTACCATATTCCGACCATCGGTTGGATGCATGACCTGGATCGCATGACCATCGCTGATTTGCGCGACTGGCATGAGCGTTGGTATGCCCCCAATAACGCCACCTTGGTGATTGTGGGCGATGTACAACCTGCTGAAGTCAAAACCTTAGTCACCCGCTACTTTGCTGATATCCCTGCACGCCCTATTCCGGCGGTTAAGCAACCTCTAGAGTTGGATGAGCCAGGCGAGCGCAGTATGACTTTATATTTAAAAACCCAATTACCCAGCGTGATGATGGGCTTTAATGTGCCGAGTCTCACCAGCAGCACGAATGCCACTGAGGTGCATGCTTTACGTTTAATTTCTGCTTTATTGGATGGCGGTAGCAGCAGCCGTATTCCCACACAATTGGTGCGCAAGCAAGAGTTGGTGGCCGGTGCTTCAGCCTGGTACAACGCCTTCTCGCGTGGCGATAGCTTATTTGTGCTCTCGGCTACACCCAACGTGCAAAAAGGTAAAAACATTTCTGATGTTGAAACAGGTCTCTGGCAGCAGCTCAAGCAATTGCAAGATCATCCGCCCAGCGCCGCTGAGCTAGCCCGCGTGCGCGCACAAGTCGTCGCAGCCGAAGTCTACGCGCAAGATTCCATTACCAGCCAAGCGACCCTTATAGGCCAGCTGGAAACGGTCGGCCTGTCATGGCGCATTCAAGAGGACGATCTTGCCGCTTTGTCAGCTGTAACACCTGCCGATATTCAAGCCGCTGCGAAAAAATTCTTTAGCAAAACCCGACTCACCACCGCCTATGTTTACCCTGAGGAGGCACGTCCATGATGGTTCTGCGTGTATTAAGTGCCAGTGTCCTGAGCACCGCCCTATTGGTTGCCGCCGGTTGCAGCAGCTTAAATAGCCCCGGCACAACGCACAGCAACACAGTTGAGCAGCGTGTTAGCAGCTTAGCGGCACTGGCCAAACAAGATCCCGTCACGCGCACCTTAGACATTCAAGAATGGCGCACCAGTGCAGGTACCAAAGTGCTATTTATGGCCGCGCCTGAATTACCCATGTTTGATTTACGTTTAACCTTCGCTGCAGGCAGCAGTAAAGATCAGCAACACTCAGGTTTAGCCAGCTTAACCAGCGCGATGCTCGATGAAGGTACCGGCAATTTAGATGCAGGCGAGATTGCGACACGCTTTGAAGATTTAGGCGCTAATTTCTCCAGTGGTTCTTACCGCGATATGGCGGTGGTGAGTTTGCGCAGCTTAAGCGATGCAAAGCTCAGCGCACCGGCTCTGGAATTATTCAGCAATATAGCGGCGCAGCCCAGTTTCCCCGCAGCCTCCTTAGCGCGAATTAAAAACCAATTATTGGCCGGTTTTGAATACCAAAAACAAGACCCAGGCAAACTGGCATCCTTAGCATTATTTGAGCAACTGTATGGCACGCACCCTTACGCCAAGCCCAGCTCAGGTGATGCACAGTCAGTGCCTCGCATTACTCGCCAGCAGTTACAAAATTTTCACCGCACGTACTACAACGCCAGCAATGCTCAAATTGCTTTGGTGGGTGATTTAACGCTGGAGCAGGCCAAAGCCATCAGTGAGAAAGTCTCCGCCCGTTTACCACGCGGTCGTGCTGCCGCTATGACTGTTGCGCCAAAAGCCAGCCTTGCATCAAAAACTCATATCGAACACCCCTCCACGCAAACTCACATATTGTTAGCGCAACTGGCGGTGAAACGTGGCGACCCTGACTATCCCGCCTTGTTTTTAGGCAATCAGATTCTCGGCGGAGGCGGTTTCGGGACACGCTTAATGGAAGAAGTGCGCGAAAAACGCGGCCTGACATACGGCATTTATTCCAGCTTCAGCCCGATGCAAGCCTCTGGGCCCTTTATGATTAATGTGCAAACCCGTGCGCAACTCAGTGAAGTCACTTTAGAGCTGGTGCAAGATTTATTGCGTGATTACATCGACAAGGGTCCAACCGCTGAAGAGCTAGCCAAAGCTAAACGTGAAAGCTTAGGCAGCTTCCCACTCAGCGCCGCCAGTAACGCAGCTATTGTTGGGCAGCTGGCAGCAATTGGCTTTTACGATATGCCGCTGACCTGGATGGATGATTTTATGCAAGACCTGCAAAACCTCAGTGTCGAGGATGTGCATGCCGCTTTTAAACGTCACCTCAATCCTGAGCAGCTGGTGGTGGTCACTGCAGGTCCGACTGTAGAGCAACTGCCTTTACCCGACGCAGTCGAGCGGGCGGAGCAAGATGCACCTGTGGAGCGTCAGCACTGATGGCCAAGCAATCGTCCTCGACCTCTGGCGGTAACAGCCAAGTACGCATTATTGGTGGGCAGTGGCGTTCACGTAAGCTCACGGTGCCTGATGCACCGGGCTTGCGTCCTACACCCGATCGCGTGCGTGAAACACTGTTTAATTGGCTTGCGCCCTATATCCAAGGTGCGCGGGTTCTCGATGCTTTTGCCGGTAGCGGGGCGCTATTTTTGGAAGCACTGTCACGCGGTGCCAGCACAGGTTTAGCCTTGGATCTACACGCTCAAGCCATTCACAATTTACGCAGTAATTTAGCCCTATTAAATTGTGACAATGCTCAAGCCTTACACGTTAATTCCTTGGAATACTTAAGCCACAACGCCACCAGCGGTTTTGATATTGTGCTACTCGATCCGCCCTTTCATCAGGATTTACTGATCCAGACCTGCCAGCTGCTGGACAGCCAGCAGTGGCTTAATGATCGTGCGTGGGTTTATACCGAAAGCGAGCAGTCACCCTCTAGTTTAGGCGTGCCCAGCACGTGGCGCTTGCATCGTGAAAAACATACGGGCCAAGTGCACTATGCGCTGTGGCAAAAACAGGCTTAAGTTTTTTCGGCTGACTTAATCAGCAAAATCCAGTAACTTAACGCCCTTTGCGACTATTTTTGAGGTCATACGTGGAAGCTTTAAAAGGCAAGCTGGCACTGGGTGTCTTAAAACTGATTGCACTACTGCCGTGGCGTGGCGTGCAAGCTTTAGGTGGTGCTGTCGGTTGGCTGATGTGGAAAATACCCAGTCGTTCACGCGATATTGCGCGTATCAATATCAGTCACTGCTTCCCTGAGCTGAGCGCGGCCGAAGTCGACCAACTTACAGCGCGTAGCCTTAAGGGCATTGCTAAATCATTTACCGAAAGTGCCTGCGCATGGATTTGGCCACCAGAAAAAACCTTAACCTATGTGCGCGAAGTTGAAGGGCTGGAAGTCTTAGAGCAGGCCTTAGCCAGCGGTAAAGGCGTGGTCGGGATTACCAGCCACTTAGGCAACTGGGAAGT
>JAAZJF010000115.1 GCA_012800475.1 Gammaproteobacteria bacterium | reverse complement strand
TGAGTCTGAGCGACACGACGCATGTGATGCTGACTGCAATACCAAGCACCTTGGTTCATTGGCTCTTCTTGACACCAAATAACGTGCTTCAGGTTTTTGTACTTGGCAAATTCTGCCCCTAAATCATCTTCAGGGAACGGATAGAGTTGCTCAATACGTACAATAGCTGTGGTATCTAAGCCTTCATTGCGACGTTTTTCAAGTAAGTCGTAATACACCTTGCCGCTGCACATGATCAAACGATCCACTTTATCAGCATCCAAGGTGTCGATTTCACCGATCACGTTATGGAAAGTACCTGCTGACAGATCTTCAAGTGTTGAGGTAGCAAGCTTATGACGCAGTAACGATTTTGGCGTTAAGGCAATCAACGGCTTACGCAACGGACGAATCGCTTGGCGACGCAGCATATGGTAAACCTGCGCTGGCGTAGTCGGCACACACACTTGAATATTGTGCTCAGCGCACAACTGCAAGTAACGCTCTAAGCGAGCGGATGAGTGCTCTGGACCTTGGCCTTCATAACCGTGCGGCAACAACATCGTCAGACCTGACAAACGGCCCCACTTGGTTTCACCACTGGTAATAAACTGGTCAATCACAACCTGTGCACCGTTGGCAAAGTCACCAAACTGCGCTTCCCAAATCACCAATGCATTGGGCATGGTGCTGGCGTAACCGTATTCGAATGCTAATACAGCTTCCTCGGAAAGGAAGGAGTCATACATATCGAAACGTGGCTGATCTTTATACAAGTTCTGCAGACCTACGTAGGTCTCACCATCTTTCTGGTTGTGCAGTACTGCGTGACGGTGCGAGAACGTACCGCGACCTACGTCTTGACCGGTAATGCGGATCGGATAGCCTTCAAACAATAAGCTGGCATAGGCCGCATTTTCTGCAAAGCCCCAGTTAATGGGTAAGCCACCTGCAGCCATTTTCTGACGATCTTCTAGAATTTTTGACACTTGACGCTGTACAACAAAGCCATCAGGCGTTTCTTGCAGCTTCAGTGATAATTCCTGCAAGGTTTTCAGGTCAAAGCGCGTATCAAAACTTGGAGTCCATTTGTGGCCCAAGTAAGGACGCCAGTCAACAAACAACTCTTTGTTAGGCTCTTTAACTAAGCTCTGCACAACGTGCAAACCATTATCCAAAGCCGTACGGTATTCATCGCTGAGCGCTTGAACTTGCTCGGCGGTTTGAATGCCTTCTTTCACTAATGACTCAGCATAAAGCTCACGTGTCGTGCGCTGCTTGCTAATAATTTTGTACATCAGTGGCTGAGTGCCGCTTGGCTCATCCGCTTCGTTATGACCACGACGACGGTAGCATACGAGATCAATGACCACGTCACGCTTAAATTCCATACGGTAATCAATCGCTAACTGAGTCACAAACAACACAGCTTCTGGATCATCACCATTGACGTGTAAGATCGGCGCTTGAATCATTTTTGCAACATCAGTTGCATATTCAGTTGAGCGCGTATCTTCGGGCTTACTCGTAGTAAAACCAACTTGGTTGTTGATCACAACACGAATTGTACCGCCTGTTTTAAAACCACGGGTTTGTGACATCTGGAAAGTTTCCAGCACCACACCCTGACCTGCAAATGCAGAGTCACCGTGAATCGTCACAGGAACAACTTTATCGCCATTGGGATCATTACGGCGATCTTGGCGTGCACGCACAGACCCTTCCACAACTGGAGATACGATCTCAAGGTGCGATGGGTTAAAGCTCAGCGCCAAATGCACTTCGCCACCTGGCGTCATCACGTTGGATGAAAACCCTTGGTGGTATTTAACGTCGCCTGAAGCTAAGCCTTCAACACGCTTACCATCAAACTCATCAAATAAATCACGTGGATTTTTACCATAGGTATTGACCAGAACGTTCAAACGTCCACGGTGCGCCATACCCACAACAATTTCTTTGGCACCATAAGAACCTGAGCGTTGAATAATCTCATCCATTAATGGAATAAGACTTTCTCCACCTTCAAGACCAAAGCGTTTGGTACCTGGATACTTGGTACCCAAATATTTTTCGAGGCCTTCACCAGCTGTTAGACGCTCAAGGATATGCGTACGGACTTCGGGTGAAAAACCTGGACGGCTGCGCACGCTTTCCAGACGCTGCTGGAACCAGCGACGCTGCTCTGAATCAACAATATGCGTAAATTCAGCACCAATGGTGCCGCAATACGTATCTTGTAGTGACTGTTGAATCTCGCGTAACGTGGCTTCTTCTTTGCCGATATTTAAATCGCCAGTACGAAACACGCTATCAAGATCGGCATCCGTTAAGCCGTAATGATGTACGGTTAAATCAGCCTGCATTGGGCGCACAACTAAGCCGAGCGGATCAAGCTTAGAGGCTTGATGGCCACGCATACGGTAGGCTTGAATTAAACGGAGCACCTCAACTTGTTTTTTCTCATGCTCAGTGCTGATACTGCCAGCAGAAACTGGCTGAGCTCGTCTTTGGTTTTTCGCCAATAAGACAAATTGATCACGAACGGTCGAATGCGAGACATCAGTACTTAAGCCGCCATTGGTTGGCAGTTTTTGAAAGTACGTACGCCACTCTTCAGACACGGAGTTCGGATCGTGCAGGTAGAGTTCATATAGCTCTTCCACATAGGCAGCATTTCCACCGGAAAGGTGGGCGCTGCTCCACATGCGCTGCATTACGCTTTCTTGCATGCTAGGTCACCCTTGATAAGGGGGACGCTACCGGCATGGAAACTTAACGGCTTTAAGTCATAAACAGCGACTTGGATAAAGCCACTCAGATTCCCGCAGATAGTCCGGGCACCAGCCCGGATGCCCCTGCTGGTCTTCAATTGCATTCTAAAATAGCTTTGTAAGCTATTTTTCGTTTAAAGCCACACATATGAAAGTACTCATATGTGTGGCTAAAGTATTTACAACATTTGCTATTGTAAATCAGGTACCGCTTTGCAACAACATGCTACGAATATGACCAATCGCCCGCGTTGGGTTGAGGCCTTTCGGACATACGTTGACGCAGTTCATAATGTTGTGGCAACGGAACACACTAAACGGGTCGTCAAGACGAGCCAGACGCTCTTGTGTTTGCGTGTCACGTGTATCCGATAAGAAACGGAAGGCTTGCAACAATGCTGCAGGGCCTAAGAACTTATCTGGATTCCACCAGAATGAAGGACAACCCGTTGAGCAGCATGCACACAAGATGCACTCATACAATCCATCCAACTTTTCACGGTCTTCAGGTGATTGTAAACGCTCAATACCTGGCGCTGGTGTATCGTTTTGCAGGTAAGGCTGAACTTTTTCGTACTGCTTGTAGAAGATGCTCATATCTACAGCTAAATCACGAATAATTGGCAAGCCTGGCAATGGACGTACAACTAATTTTGCGCCCTTAACCACAGATGATAATGGCGTAATGCACGCCAAACCATTTTTACCAGCAATGTTCATACCATCAGAACCACATACACCTTCACGGCACGAACGACGGTACGACATGCTCTGATCTTGCTCTTTAATCAGATTCAGAACATCCAATACCATCATATCTTTACCATCGATGGTTACATCGAAGTCTTGCATGAAAGGCGCAGAGTTAACCTCTGGATTATAGCGGTAAACACTAACTTTCAATATTTTAGGCAACGTCATCGTGATAACCCTTAATATTTACGTTCTTGAGGTTTAAAGTGCTCAGCATCTTTTTCAACTGCTGATGAAATCGAGAAGTTCACTGCACGCTTACCCACTGTTTTAGTTGCTGGGAAGTACATGCTATGGCAGAGCCAGTTTTCATCATCACGACTTTCGTAGTCTTCACGAGCGTGAGCACCACGTGATTCTGTACGTGCTTCTGCAGCAATCGCAGTTGCTTCAGCCACTTCAAACAAGTTTTGTAACTCAAGCGCTTCGATACGTGCTGTATTGAAAGCATTGCTCTTGTCGGTGATTTTCACATTCTTAATGCGCTCACCCAATACTTTCAGTTCTGCAATACCTTTCTGCATGTACTCACCAGTACGGAACACACCAAAGTAGTTCTGCATGCAGTTCTGCAGTTCTTTACGCAGAGGTGCAACTTCTTCACCTTCTGTGCGCTCATTGAGTGCATTCAGACGCGCCAGAGATTTCTCAATGTCGCTTTCGCTTGCAGCTTTAGCTTCAACACCGTCACGCAAACTCTTCTCAAGGTACAGACCTGCTGCACGACCGAAAACAACTAAGTCGAGCAGTGAGTTACCACCTAAACGGTTTGCACCGTGTACTGATACTGATGTCACTTCACCGACAGCGAACAAACCATCAATGATGTGATCTTTGCCTTCAGCGTCTTGCGCGATCGCCTGACCATGAATGTTAGTGGCGATACCACCCATCATATAGTGGCAGGTTGGTACTACTGGAATCGGCGCAACAACAGGGTCAACGTGAGCAAAGGTAATTGACAGCTCACAAATACCTGGCAGACGACTGTGCAGAACTTCTTCACCAAGGTGATCAAGCTTGAGCAGTACGTGGTCACCATCTGGACCGCAACCGTTACCCGCTAAGATTTCTTTAACCATAGAGCGCGCAACAACGTCACGGCCTGCAAGGTCTTTAGCGTTAGGAGCATAACGCTCCATAAAGCGTTCGCCATGCTTGTTGATTAAGTATCCACCTTCACCACGGCAACCTTCAGTTACCAAGGTACCTGCACCGGCAATACCGGTCGGGTGGAACTGCCACATTTCCATATCTTGTACTGGCACGCCAGCACGCAGCGCCATACCAATACCGTCACCGGTGTTGATCAGTGCGTTGGTTGTGGATGCATAAATACGACCTGCACCACCCGTAGCCAATACAACAGCTTTAGCACGGATATGAACCACTTCACCGGTTTCAATGCAGATAGCGATCACACCAACCACTGCACCGTCTTCGTTCTTCACTAGGTCAACAGCAAACCACTCGTTCAAGAATGAAGTGCCGTGCTTTAAGTTGGCTTGGTACAAAGTGTGCAATAACGCGTGACCTGTACGGTCAGCAGCAGCACAGGTACGCGCAGCTTGACCGCCGCGGCCAAAGTCTTTCGACTGGCCACCAAACGGACGCTGATAAATACGACCTTTTTCGGTACGCGAGAACGGCAGACCCATATGCTCAAGCTCATATACAGCTTCAGGTCCTACAGAACACATGTATTCGATAGCGTCTTGGTCACCGATATAGTCGGAACCTTTAACGGTATCGTACATGTGCCAGCGCCAATCATCATTCGGATCATCTGATGCGATTGCACAGGTGATACCACCTTGTGCTGACACAGTGTGCGAGCGCGTAGGGAAAACTTTAGTCACTACGGCTGTTTTATGCCCACCTTGTGCTAATTGGAGTGACGCGCGCATACCTGCGCCGCCGCCACCAATAATAATGGCATCATAAGAAATTGTACGAATACTGGCCATGAATCAAATTCCCCACAAAATTTGTACGCCAAACACGAACATTACGAACATAATAATGCCGCATAGCGCTTGGACTAAAAATCGTACACCCGTTGCCCAGTTACCCAAGGTCATCGGCGTTAGGTAGTCAGTAGTAACAGCCCAGAGTCCAATCCACGCGTGCGCGCTCAATGCTACTAGGCTCATCATACTGAAGATGCGCATCCAGCTATTAGCAAATAGACCTTGCCATTCGGCGTAGCCCATACCTGGATTAGCAATAATATAACCCAGTAAAAACAATGCATAAGCTGCAAGCACTACAGCGGAGACTCGCTGAGCCATCCAGTCATACAGACCGGACCGAGAGAAGTTTGTTACGTTGGTTACCATATCCAGACTCCCATCAATACGATTAGTACTGCTGAAATAATGAAGACTAATTTGGCACCTAACTTGCCGCCTTCCAGCGTCTCACCAATACCCAAGTCCATAATTAAATGGCGGATACCAGCGGTTAAGTGGTACATCAGTCCGGAGAGAAGACCCCACACAACAAACTTGGCCAGTGGGCTGGTCAAGCACTCTTTAACTTCAGCAAACCCTTGCTCTGAGGCAAGCGATTTGTCGAGTCCATATAGCAGCACAGCGATACCTACAAACAGGATGACACCTGTAATTCTGTGCAAAATGGAAGAGATTGCGGTGATTGGGAGTTTTATAGTCCTAAGATCTAGGTTTACAGGTCGTTGGCTATTCACGGCGTATTCACACTTAGAGAGCCCTAAACTGCAGGGCGAGTTGTCGGGAAGGCACTTATAATAAGTACCCGTCACCATCGGAGTGACGACCGTCAGCATATTGGCAAAAAAAGCCTCTGTCGGTCAGCAACCGAGTATAGTGCAAAAATCAGCGCAATGACAACGCAAAAACATTCGCCTAAATGTGGATTGCCCACCTTTGACAATTCGCGTAAACATCTGTAGCTGAAATTTTAGTCCGAGAACTTACACTTTTGCCCAGTAGCACTGGTAACATATCAGTACAAATTGACATTAGCTGTTATCTCACTATGATGTCGCGGGCCCTGCGTGGGGGACCGTGATGATTCCAAGCATAACTAGGAGGCCACAATGGCTGACAAAAAGGCGCAGTTGATCATCGAGGGCAAAGCCCCCGTAGAACTGCAAGTACTGACTGGCACAATGGGTCCAGACGTTATTGATGTTCGCAACCTGATTGCGAGCGATCATTTCACTTATGACCCAGGTTTTATGTCGACTGCAGCATGTGATTCTAAAATCACCTACATCGATGGCGATAAAGGTGTTTTATTACACCGCGGCTACCCAATTGAGCAATTGGCAGAAAAGTCTGACTATTTAGAGACCTGCTATTTATTACTGCACGGTGAGCTGCCAAATGCCGAACAGAAAAAAGATTTCGTAGACACCATCAATAAGCACACCATGGTCAACGAGCAGTTGAAATCATTCCTGAATGGTTTCCGCCGCGACGCACACCCTATGGCAATCATGTGCGGTATTGTGGGTGCTTTATCAGCGTTTTATCACGACTCTTTGGACAACAACAACCCAAAGCACCGTGAAATCTCAGCGCACCGCTTAATTGCTAAAATGCCAACTATTGCAGCAATGGCATATAAGTATTCAATCGGCCAACCCATCATGTACCCAAGCAATGATCTGAGCTACTCAGAAAACTTCTTGCACATGATGTTTAACACGCCTGCAGGCATTAAACGCTTCAGCCCTGCTCTTGTTAAAGCCATGGACCGTATCTTTATTCTGCATGCTGACCACGAACAAAATGCTTCGACGTCAACTGTACGTTTAGCGGGTTCAACCGGCGCCAACCCATTTGCATGTATCGCTGCAGGTATTGCTGCGCTATGGGGCCCGGCACACGGCGGCGCGAACGAAGCTGTATTGACCATGCTGGACGAAATCGGTGATGCATCAAACATCGAGAAGTTTATTGCTAAGGCCAAAGACAAAAACGACCCATTCAAACTGATGGGCTTTGGTCACCGCGTTTATAAAAACTTCGACCCACGTGCACAAGTTATGAAGCAAACCTGTGACGAAGTGTTAGCCGAACTGGGCATTAAAGATCCAAAACTGGATCTGGCCATGAAGCTTGAAGAATACGCTCTCAACGATCCGTACTTCAAAGAGCGCAACCTGTACCCGAACGTTGACTTCTACTCAGGTATTATTCTGAAAGCGATCGGTATCCCAACCAGTATGTTCACAGTGATTTTCGCTATGTCACGTACTGTAGGCTGGATTTCGCACTGGACTGAAATGCTTTCAAGCCCATACAAAATCAACCGCCCACGTCAGCTGTACACTGGCTACGAAAAGCGCGATTACACACCCGTAGACAAGCGTTAATCTTGTCTTAGAGGTACACAAAAAAGGCTGCCCATTCATGAGCAGCCTTTTTTATTGACACATCAATACAAGCCTAAACCGCTGTCGCACTTTCCAGCCAACCAATCAACTGTATAGCCTCGACTTGGCTGCTGCCGCACACGCTCTCTTCTGCCTGAAACACACCGCAAAAACCAGGCCGCTCAGGCAAACCAAACAACTGACACAAGTTATCATCACTGAGATTCAAGCAGCGCTCACCCGCTTTTTTGCCTTGCGGCATATTGGGCATAGGCGCATGAATGGAAGGTGCAATACAGCACGCACCACACCCCATACGGCACTCCATTAGCGCACCACCCTAGCTAAATTCATCCACCACCTCATATCACGGCTTAACCTGTAGCCGCGCGAGCAAACTGGATGTATCCCAACGCGCACCGCCCATCGCCTCAACGTCAGCATAAAACTGATCAACCAAAGCGGTCACAGGTAATCTCGCACCATTACGGCGCGCCTCATCAAATACAATAGAAAAGTCTTTACGCATCCACTCAACGGCAAAACCAAAATCAAACTCACCGGCCAGCATAGTTTGATAGCGGTTTTCTAACTGCCAGGACTGCGCCGCACCTTTACTAATCACTTCCATCGCAGCTTCAGCATCTAAACCGGCACTTTGCGCAAAGTGTAGCGCTTCAGATAAGCCTTGCAGCAGCCCACCAATACAAATTTGATTGACCATTTTTGTCAGCTGACCGCTACCGATCTCACCCATCAAGCGCTGCATACGGGCGTAGCACTGTAAAATAGGCTCTGCACGCTGATAAGCACCCTGCGCTCCGCCTACCATAATAGTCAGCACACCGTTTTGCGCACCCAACTGCCCACCTGAAACCGGCGCATCTAAAAACTCAAAACCACGCAACTGCGCTTCTGCACCCAACTCACGCGCCACCTGCGCCGAAGCCGTGGTGTGATCAACAAATATGCTTCCTGCTGACATCGCTGAGAAAGCACCTTGTTCACCCACAGTCACCGAGCGTAAATCATCATCGTTACCCACACAGCACATGACAAACTCAGCACCCTCAGCTGCTTGAGCCGGAGTCAGCGCAACGTGCCCAGCAAACTCCTGCTGCCAACGCTCAGCAGTCGCCAAAGTGCGATTAAACACCGTCACTTCATGACCCTGACTTACCAAGTGCCCAGCCATCGGGTACCCCATAGCCCCCAAACCTATAAATGCAACACGCGCCATGATTCACCTCGACTTTCATTGAAATTATGCTAGAACGACAAACTCACACCACCTTTAATAACCGAGCTTTTAAACGCTGATTAAATCGTGACGCAAG
>JAAZJF010000114.1 GCA_012800475.1 Gammaproteobacteria bacterium | reverse complement strand
TTTTATTACAACCAAAAACACGCTGAGCTTGAGCAGTTGCAAGCGCATGTGCTCAAGGATCTTTACCCCGAGTGTTTGAGCGCTGATGAGCCGCTGCTCGCCTTACTCAGCGCAGTGGTGCAGCGCACAGCTGAGACCATCGCTTTGTGGCAGGCCTATGGCTTTTGTCATGGGGTGATGAATACCGACAATATGTCGATTCTGGGGCTGACCTTTGATTTTGGTCCTTATGCTTTTTTGGATGATTTTAAGCAGGCACATATCTGTAATCACTCGGATAACCATGGCCGTTATGCTTTTAATCAGCAAGTGGCGATGGGCTATTGGAATTTGACTGCTTTTGCTGAAACTTTAACCAAGCAAGTACCTGTTGCACGCTTACAAGAGGTTTTGGATGGTTACGCAGCGATTCAGCAGCAAGCCTATTTAAAGGCTATGCGTGCGCGTTTAGGGCTATTAGATGAGCAGGCAGGTGATGCTCTATTGGTGGATAAACTGCTGGCGCAAATGGATCATAGCGCTGTTGATTACACCTTGTTTTTCCGTCAGTTGGGCGAGAGACCTGTGGCTGAGGCGCTGGCAAAGTTGCGTGATGAGTTTATTAATCGCGCTGCCTTTGATGAATGGAGTGATGAGTTTATGGCGCGCAATGCGCATGATTCACGCAGTCAAGAACAACGCCAAACGCAGATGCATGCGGTGAACCCGTTATATATGTTGCGCAATTATTTGATTCAAATTGCCATTGAAGCTGCGGAAGATGGCGACGATGCGTCTTTGCATAAATTACACCAAGTTTTGAGCCATCCTTTTACTGAGCAAGAAGGCTGTGCAAACTACGCTGAACGCCCGCCACAGTGGGGCAAACACCTCTCGATCAGCTGTTCTTCTTGAGCCGTTTTTCACGATAAAATAACCTTCAATGGTGCACTTTTTGCGTGCTGTTGAAGGGGCTGTTTTGCCTGTTATTTTCTTGCATTATGCACTGCAAAATCCTGCATTTTCCCTGCGCTTATTCGATATTCAACGACATTTATTATTGCAGCCTGCTTTTTACTATGACAAGGTTAGCGACTTTGTAAGTGCGTGTGCGCTATTAATTGCTGTGCATTTTTGTACAAATTAACGGTAAACACGTTTCAAGCTGACTGACATTGGCGCCGAAAATTGAGCATAGATAAAGGAGTTCCTACTATGACCTCAGACAAAACGACAACAGATAAGTCGTCCAAAGTTTCCACTATTCTTCTTCCTGTATTTGTCCCCGCAGTCTTAGTGATCGTACTGATGGTGATTGGCACCATGAGTAACCCTGAAAGAGCAGGGGTTCTGTTTGCTGATATCTTGGCCTATATCACCACCACTTTTGGCTGGTTTTATATGCTGGTTGTGGCCATTTTCTTAGTTTTTATTGTTTCTGTGGCTTTTAGTAGCTGGGGGAATATTAAGCTGGGGCCTGACCATGCCCAGCCGGAATACAGCTTTTTTGCATGGTTCGCGATGCTGTTCTCCGCCGGTTACGGTATTGCCTTGCTGTTTTTTGGTGTGGCTGAGCCGGTTTTACACTATGCCTCGCCCCCTTCAGGGCCTGCCTTAACGGTTGATGCGGCCAAGCAGGCGATGCAGATTGCCTTCTTCCACTGGGGTTTTCATATTTGGGCGATTTACGGCTTAGTCGGCTTGTCGATGGCGTACTTTGCGTTTCGACACGGTTTGCCGCTGTCGATGCGCTCCACCTTATACCCACTGATTGGCGATAAAATTTATGGCCCTATGGGTCATGCGGTGGATACCTTTGCAATTTTAGGCACCATGTTTGGTATTGCCACGTCGTTGGGGTTATCGGTGGCGCAAATTAATGCGGGGCTTAATTATCTATGGCCTGCGATACCGGTGAATACCACCGTGCAAATTATTGCCATTGTCGCTATTACCTGTCTGGCTACCTTGTCTGTGGTGGCGGGAATGGATAAAGGTGTTAAACGCCTGTCCATGCTCAATATCGCTTTAGCGGTTTCGCTGATGGTGTTTGTGTTTGCGGTCGGTCCAACGGTATTTATTTTAAATACCTTTATGGAAAACACCGGTAGCTACCTGAGTAATATTGTTGAGCGCACCTTTAGCTTGCAGGCCTATACCTCCAGCGACTGGATTGGTAACTGGACGCTGTTTATCTTCGGCTGGACCATTGCTTGGGCGCCGTTTGTGGGTCTGTTTATCGCCAAAATTAGCCGTGGCCGTACCATTCGCCAGTTTGTTGTGGGTGTGATGTTGGTGCCAACGATCTTTACCTTTTTATGGTTCTCGGTGTTTGGTGATACGGCGCTGCACCTGATTATGGTGGATGGTTATGATGCGCTGATTCAGCAAGTACAGAATGACCATGCAGTAGCCTTATTTAAGCTGTTTGAGTTGTTGCCCTTTACGCAGATCGTCTCGTTCTTGACGATATTTTTGATTATCACCTTCTTTGTCACTTCCTCTGACTCAGGCTCCATCGTGATTGACTCACTGGCGTCAGGCGGCGTGGCCAATACGCCGGTGTGGCAGCGGGTGTTTTGGGCGTCGATGCAAGGGTTTGTGGCTTCTGCGTTGTTATTAGCCGGTGGTTTGGGTGCATTACAAACGGCCAGTATTGTCAGCGCCTTACCTTTTGCCATCATTATGTTGATTGCCATGGTTGGGATGTGGCGCGCGCTGATTATTGAAGGGCACCAAGAGATGAGCCTGACGCAGAATATGCAGTCGACTCCAGGTGGTTATAAATCAGGCCCAGGTTTTTGGAAAAAGCGCTTAGCCAACTTGGTTGATTTCCCGCACTGTGAGGATGTGGAGAAGTTTATCCGCACCACGGGTATCCAAGGTATGGAGAAGGTTGAGCAGGAGCTTGAAGCTAAGGGTTGGGTTGCTGAGGTGAACTTTGATGAGCAGAACCTACGCGCGCAGTTCCAAGTGTTTCAAGAGGGTAAGCTGGAGTTCATTTATGAAATCCGTTTGCGCTCCTATGCGATGCCAGATTTTAGCTTCCCAGAAACGACCGGTAATAGTGATGATCATTACTACCGTGCAGAGGTGTTCTTGCGTCGTGGTGGTCAGGCTTATGATGTGTACGGTTATGATGAGCAAGATATCATTACGGATATTTTGGATCAGTTTGAAAAATACCTGCACTTCTTGCATATTTCGCCGGGCATTCTGCCGTGGAATATGGCTGAGCATGATGATGACTTGGTGGGGCAAGGTGAGATTGGTGATGAGGATGCACTTTCGCCCGCTTCATCTGCAGCAATTGAGGGTAAGCCTTTGTAATCAGTGGAGCAGCTCTGAGTGTGTGCTGGGTTGAATTGAGGTTTGGATTCATTTAGAGCGTTGGGAAGCGCTCTAAGGCTGCACATACTGCAGGGTGTCGTGATTGTTCTGTGAGGGCGATTGCGATGATGACATTAAAAAGGGCGACGCTGTTGAACAGTGTCGCCCTTTTTTGTGGGTGATGTATTTACCAGCTGAAAATTTCCCATGAGGGGATGCGCAGCTCAGGTTTGTCGGCGCGAATAAAGTTGCCATCGCTGCCGTCGGCACGAACTAAAAAGTAGGGTTTGCCTTTTTTAGGGGTGACTTTGACGGCGTATAAAAAACCATTGAGGCGATATTCTTCGACTGTTTTGTCACCTTTTTGGACGATGGTGACGTCGGGTTCGCCGCTGACTGATTCTTCTGCAAAACCCAGTACTGGGCAGGCGAGTAAGATGCCGGCGAGTGTGAAACGCTGCAAAGTAGTACGCATAGTCTTGATCCTTTTTCGACGAGTGGGTGCGGTAACAGTTTGAGTTTAGCAAGAGCGGTGTGGGGCGTGTTGATATGTGTGGGGTTTGTGGTGTTTTGTAAGAGCAAGGTTGTTGGGTTGTTTAGTTGTTCGGCGCGGGGCGTCCAGCGCTATTGCTGTTGTTCCGTCGATGAATCCGTCCGGGGTTCAACTCCGGCGCTGCGCCATCCATGGCTGCGCTTGTCACAGCAACAGCGCTGAACTTGTTGAGCAATGGTGGTGTTTACTTGTTTTTTTAAGAGTAAAGTTGCTGGTTTGCTGGTTTGCTGGTTTGCTGGTTTGCTGGTTTGCTTGGTGTCGGGGTGTTTGTCGTGTTGAGTGTGGAGTGAAAGGGTTGGCAAGATGTGGGTATAGTGGCGCAACCCTCTATTAATACTGCTGATGGGAGATGGATATGACTGATGTGTTGGGTAAACAGCTGTTTATTATTGCGCATGCGCCGTCTGATAATTTGCAGCGGATGGTGGATGCGATTGTGCGTGGTGCTGGGCATGAGGATATTGATGGTGTTGCTGTGCAGGTGATGAGTCCTTTGCAGGCGGGGCCTGAGCAGGTGTTGCAAGCGGATGCGATTATTTTGCTGACGCCAGAAAATCTTGCCTATATGAGTGGGGCGATGAAAGACTTTTTTGATCGCAGCTATTATCCGGTGTTAGAAGAGAAGCAAGGCTTGGCCTGTGCGCTGGTGGTGCGTGCAGGGCATGATGGGACGGGGACTTTGCGTGCGCTGAATACCATTCTGACCGGTTTGCGCTGGCAGCAAGTGCAAGAGCCGCTGCTGTGTAAAGGGACGTGGGATGAGGCGTTTTTGGCGCAATGCGAGGAGCTGGGCATGTCGATGGCGGCTGGATTAGAGGCGGGTATTTTTTAGCCTATGGCAGTGTTGTGTCGACCATAAATGACCGACTTACATTTTCTTGCCTGCGATATGTCGCTCATAAATGAACGGCCTACAGCATGCTGCAGGCCGCGTTTTTGGTTTGCGATACTGCTTACAGCGTAATATAAATGCCAGTCGGTTTGCCTTGGGCATTTAATTCTAACACCTGCAAGCTGCCTTTCTTCTCAGGGCCCATGCCCGGTGAGTTGAGCGGCATACCGGGTAGTGCTAGGCCTTTGATAGCAGGCTGCTCGGTGAGCATCTTGTTAATGGCGGCGACTGGCACATGGCCTTCGACCACATAGCCTTCAATTTCTACCGTATGACAACTGGCCGCTTGTGCGGTGCCTAAGCGTTGTTTGACGGGCGTCATATTGGCGTGATCGATCATGTTTACGTTGAAGCCGTTGTCTTCTAAGTAGTGTGCATATTCAATGCAGCAGCCGCAATTAGGGTCTTTATGCAGCGTGGCGTTGATGGGCGCTGCCAGTGCTTGGCTGGCGAATAGGCTGAATGCGCCGACTGAAATCAGGCGAGTGAATAGGTTGTGCATGGTCATACTCCGAAATTAAAAAATAATAGATTGATTAACTCGAAGCGCTTTTGGGTGGTTGCGTGAGCGGGGCGATGTGTCTGGAATTGAAAAAATACGCCAGCGTACTGCTGTGTGCGGTGTGGGGCTGAAACGAGATGGATGTAGAATCCGCGAACAGCGCATACAAGCAACAATAGTGCACAGTGCCAGCGCAATCCGCTTCACAATCCATTGTCGCAGCGGTATTCGCCTTATGTTGGCTGTGCAGACTGCTGGCGGGTGATTCGTGCACGGGCTGTGCAAAAGCGAGCGGCAGCGCGAGAAACATCAGCAGCAACAACATCAGCACAGTGCAGAGATTGCTCGACAGCAGTGCGATCAGCCGTTGCATTAGGCTGGGCTCGCCAGTGGGCTGTTGGTCTGCGCTAAACCGTTAAGAATGGGGCAGTCCGGCTGGCCGTCGCCGTGACATTGATTCACCAAACTGGCCAGCTGTTCGCGCATGCTTTGCAGGTGGCTGATATCACGATCCAGCTCTGCCATATACAGCTGCGCAAGGGCTTTAACATCAGCGCTGTGACGGTCGGTATTGTGCCAAAGGCTTAGCAGTGTTTTGATACGCTCTAAAGAAAAGCCCAAATCACGCGCCCGTTTAATAAAGCACAGTTGTTGCACGCTGCTGTCATTGTAGGTTCGATAGCCTGAGCTATTGCGTGGCGCTGCGGTTAATAAACCGCTTTCCTCGTAATAGCGGATCATTTTACGACTGAGTCCTGAAGCCGCTGCGGCTTCACCGATATTCATCTTCATAACGCCTCCAGCGGTGCTTTAAAACCACGTAAACGTAGCGCATTACTCACCACAAAGACGCTAGATAAAGCCATCGCACCGGCCGCTAAAACCGGCGACAGTAGCGTGCCATTGAATGGGTAAAGAATCCCTGCCGCCACTGGAATCAAGGCGATATTGTAAGCAAAGGCCCAGAATAGGTTTTGACTGATATTGCGCAAGGTGGCTTTGGATAACGCCAGCGCATTGATCACGCCGGTTAAGTGGCCAGACATCAGCACCACATCAGCGGCATCCATAGCGATATCGGTACCAGTACCAATGGCAATCCCCACATCGGCGGCGGCCAGCGCTGGCGCATCATTAATGCCATCGCCGACATAGGCCACTTTGCCGTGTTGTTGTTGCAGCGCTTTGACGGCCTCAACTTTCGCTTCGGGCAGCACTTGCGCGACCACATGATCAATCCCTAACTGCTTGGCAATGGCATTAGCAGTGTGTTGGTTATCGCCAGTGATCATCGCCACTTGTAAGCCTTGCTGATGCAGATGATCAATCGCCGCTTTACTGCTCGATTTGATCGGGTCACTGACCGCCATCATCACGGCCAAGCGGCCAGCAATCGCCGCATACATGGGTGATTTACCTTGCTCGCCGAGTTGTTGCGCTTGCGCAGAAAATTCATCAGTACTGATATCTAAACTGTGCATAAAACGATCAGCACCGATCTGCACCAACTGGCCATCGACCAGCGCCTGCACGCCCATACCAGTGATGGACTGGAACTCAGTAATACTTGGAATGCTTAAGCCGCGTTGCTCGGCATCTTGTACAATGGCTTGGGCAATCGGATGTTCAGACTGCTGCTCAACGGCGGCAACCAGTGCCAGCACGGTATCGTCTTGCTGACCTGCGGTGACGGTAAAATCAGTCAGCTGGGGTTTGCCTTCGGTTAAAGTACCGGTTTTATCCACAGCGATGACTTTAACGTCTTTCAGGTCTTGCAGCGCTTGGCCTTGGCGAAACAGAATGCCCAGCTGCGCGGCGCGACCGGTACCGACCATAATTGAAGTCGGAGTCGCTAAACCCATCGCGCACGGGCAAGCGATAATCAGTACCGCCACGGCATTCACCACCGCTAAACTGAGCGCTGGCGCAGGGGCAAAAATCATCCAAATAATAAAGGTCAGCACCGCCGCCAGCATCACCGCAGGGACAAACCATAAGGTAATGCGATCAACCAAGCCTTGAATGGGTAATTTGCTACCTTGGGCTTGTTCCACCAAGCGAATAATGTGCGCCAACACGGTATTGGCACCGATTTGCTCGACCTGCACCTGCAAGCTACCGGTTTGGTTGACCGTGCCGCCAATCACTTTGGCATCGGCTGT
>JAAZJF010000113.1 GCA_012800475.1 Gammaproteobacteria bacterium | reverse complement strand
GAGCATGTAGCAGGATCGGTACAGGTCGTATCGCATTTGTGCTGCTTTTCCCTCCACGGTGCATCCTGCACCAAGTCGGGCGCTACGCCATCCATGGCTGCGCTTGTCACAGATACAGCGCAGTGCTTGTTGAACATTATTATTGTTGACTAGATTTACATGCGTCTTTTTGAGCGCGCGGGCCGCAAATTTCTCATCAGCCTGGTAGTACACTTTAGCGGGCTGCATCCACCATCACTGCGTTGCTATCAGTGGTGCTGAGCATCTGCATAAAAGCTTGTGCGGCATTGGAGAGGGTGCGTTCGGTGTGTACGATATAGCCCAAGTCGCGACTTAAGTGAGCGTCGGTAATGGGTAAGCGCACTACTGAGTCATCCAGCATGCTGTGCGGCAAGACGCTCCAGGCTAAGCCAATGGACACCATCATTTTAATGGTTTCCATATAGTTGGTGCTCATACTGATATGAGGGGTGAGGCCTGCTTGGTCAAACAACTGCAAAGCAATTTTGCGGGTAAAGGTGTGACTGCCGGGAAATACCGCGGGGTAAGCGCATAAATCCGCTAAGCTGATGTGTTTGCGCTGCGCCAGTGGATGGTCCGGGGCGACGACAAAATCTAAATCATCTTGCCAGACTTTCACCGCCTCTAAGGGCGGCTCGCAATGCGGCGATAAGGTGATAATGGCCAGCTCGCAGCGCCCGTGTAACACGTCCGCATAGGCCACTTCTGAATCTAAAAAGCGAATATCCAGCATCACCTCAGGGTAGTCCTTGGTGAAGGCACGCAGCAGGGGCGGTAAGCGGCGCAAGCCAATATGGTGACTGGTGGCTAGACTGAGGCGACCGCTGACAGTGCCACTTAAATTACTCAAGGCGCGGCGGGCATCTTCCAGTTCGTTGACAATGCGATAGGCGCGCGGCAGCAAGGCTTGCCCGGCTTCAGTCAAACGCGTTTCGCGACCAATACGATCAAAGAGACGCACGCCCAGTTGCTCTTCCAAGCTGGCAACACGCTTACTGATAGCAGGTTGTGTGACATGCAGGCGCGCACCGGCTAAAGAAAAGCTGCGCTGTTCAGCGATTGCGATAAAGGTATTCAGGCTGGCAAGATCCATGGGCGGTACTCAGGTGACAGTTAAATCAGTGATGTTAGTTTACTGCTATTCCTAAATGGAATCTATTGGATAAGAAATATCAATTTGAGTTATTCGTGCGAAGTTCATAAGATAGACCTATAAGCAGTAGGTGAAAGACCTTGCTGCACATAACACTGATGAGGACGGTCTAATGGCTGGGAAAACGCTGTACGACAAGTTGTGGGAGATGCACGAAGTTAAACGCCGCGATGATGGCTCTTCGTTAATTTACATCGACCGCCATATTTTGCATGAAGTGACCTCACCCCAAGCCTTTGAAGGCTTGCGTTTGGCGGGTCGTCAACCGTGGCGCATTGATGCCAATATCGCTACGCCTGACCATAACGTGCCGACCACCAAGAAAGAGCGTGACGGCGGTATTGCGGCGATTGCGGATAATGTTTCGCGCATCCAAGTGCAAACACTGGATGACAACTGCGATGAGTACGGCATTCTGCAGTTCAAAATGAACGATGTGCGTCAAGGTATCGTGCACGTGATTGGCCCAGAGCAGGGCGCAACTTTGCCGGGTATGACAGTGGTCTGTGGTGATTCACACACCTCAACCCACGGTGCCTTTGGTGCTTTAGCCCACGGTATCGGTACCTCTGAAGTTGAGCATGTGTTAGCTACTCAGTGCCTTGTCGCCAAGAAAATGAAAAACATGCAAGTGCGTGTGGAAGGCAAGGTGCCAACGGGCGTGACGGCAAAAGATATCGTATTAGCCATCATTGGCAAAATCGGTACAGCAGGCGGTAATGGCCATGCACTGGAGTTTGCTGGTAGCGCGATTCGAGAGTTGTCGATGGAAGGTCGTATGACCCTCTGTAATATGTCCATCGAAGCCGGTGCACGCGTGGGTATGGTGGCGGTGGATCAAAAAACCATCGACTACGTTGAAGGCCGTCCATATTCACCAAAAGGTGCAGATTGGAATGCAGCAGTCGCTGCATGGCAAGATTTAGTCTCGGATGACGATGCACACTTTGACACCATCGTTGAGATGCGCGCTGAAGATATTATCCCGCAAGTCAGCTGGGGTACATCACCTGAGATGGTGCTGCCGGTTGATGCTAATGTGCCAGATCCTGCACAAGAATCTGACCCAACCAAGCGCGATTCGATTACCCGTGCATTAAAGTACATGGGCTTAACCGCCAACCAAGCCATTACCGATATTAAAGTCGATCGTGTGTTTATTGGTTCGTGCACCAACTCACGTATTGAAGATTTACGCGCTGCGGCAGTTGTCGCTAAAGGCCGTAAAGTTGCTGCTAATGTGATTCAGGCTTTAGTGGTACCAGGTTCAGGTTTAGTGAAAGCCCAGGCAGAGAAAGAAGGTTTGGATAAGATCTTTATCGAAGCGGGT
>JAAZJF010000112.1 GCA_012800475.1 Gammaproteobacteria bacterium | reverse complement strand
TGGTAATGCTCGCGCACTTGTTCAATAAAACGATAGGTTTCAGGGTGTAAGCGGCCTGTATCTAAACTAAATACTTTGATATTTGGATTGATTTTCCAGGCCATATCCAGCAACACCACATCTTCAGCGCCACTAAAAGAAAGCCACAGTTCATCAGCAAAAGTTGCGAGCGCTGTTTTGATGATCTGTTGTGGTGTGGCGTCGGTGCAATCAGCAATCAGTTGCTGCAGGTCGATGGCGGGGGTCATAGCTGAGTCCTAAAATAGATACGCGTAGATATAGCGCCATCATAACAACAAGCATGAAAGGATTAGAATGAATAAAAACCGTTATGCTTATGCTTTGTAGGTCTAGATGAGTGGGTCAAATTGCGTTCATAGCGCATGAGGATCTTGCATGGATGGGGTGGAGCGGCTAGAGTGCCTCTTTTTATGTGATGAGGAATTGCTGTGGAAATCGCCTGCCTTGACCTTGAAGGTGTATTGGTTCCAGAAATCTGGATTGCCTTTGCAGAAAAAACGGGTATTGAATCACTACGGGCGACCACGCGTGATATCCCTGACTATGACGTGCTGATGAAGCAGCGTTTACGTATTCTGGATGAGCATGGTCTAACTCTAAATGACATCCAGGAAGTGATCGCTACGCTCAAGCCTTTAGAAGGCGCTGTTGAGTTTGTTGATTGGTTGCGTGAGCGTTTCCAAGTGATCATCCTCTCAGATACCTTTTATGAGTTCTCTCAGCCCTTGATGCGCCAACTGGGTTTTCCAACCTTGCTGTGTCACAAGCTGGTGACGGATGAAAACGGCCGTGTGGTGGATTATCAGTTGCGTCAAAAAGATCCGAAACGCCAGTCTGTTTTAGCACTGAAAACACTCTACTACCGTATTATTGCAGCAGGTGATTCATACAATGACACCACCATGCTGGGCGAAGCCGATGCGGGTATTTTGTTCCATGCGCCAGATAATGTAATCGAGCAGTTTCCGCAATTCCCAGCGGTGCATACCTTTGCTGATCTTAAGCAAGAGTTCTTAAAAGCATCAAACCGCGACTTAACGCTCTAACTCAATAGAGTGGGTCTTGTTGCCCAGGGGTTTGCTTACTTAGACCCTTGGGCACACTAAGCTACTGAGCAGTATCGACCCATTTATGTTTAGCGTCAGTTGGCCGATACCTCCTTATATCGTTTTTAAAAGGTGTTATCGATGGCCAGTCTTATTGATAGTGTTGATCAGCGCACGCAACTTGTCGGTGAAAACCGTTTAGAAATTTTAATGTTTCGCCTACACGGTCGCCAACTTTTTGCCATCAACGTGTTTAAAGTGCAAGAAGTGGTGCGCTTACCCAAATTAACTTTAATTCCGCAGCGTCACCCACATATGCGTGGTGTGATTACTTTGCGCGGTCGCACCATTCCGGTGATTGATTTAGCTCAGGCCGTGGGTATGCGCCCGCTGGTGCCCGATGAAAACAGCACCGTCATCGTCACTGAATACAACCGCTCCATTCAAGCCTTTTTGATTGGTAATGTGGAGCGTATTGTCAATCTGACTTGGGAAACCATTCAGCCGCCGCCGCGTACTGCGGGACGTCAGCATTATTTAACGGCTATTACCAATGTCGATGATGCGATTGTAGAAATCATTGATGTGGAAAAAGTGCTGGCTGAAATTATTCCGATGAACACCAAAATTTCGGCTGAAACCCTCAGCAGTCCCGTGCTGGCCAAAGCGCGTGGGCGTGAAGTGTTGATTGTAGATGATTCAACCGTCGCCATTAATCAGCTCACCGATGCATTAGGTCAGTTGGGTTTGATTGTGCACAAAGCCACCGATGGTTTAAAAGGTTTGCGTCAATTGCAGCAGTGGGCCGATGAGGGTCATGTGCTTACCGATAAGCTGTTGATGGTGATTACCGATGCGGAAATGCCAGAAATGGATGGTTATCGCCTCACCACTGAAATTCGTAAAGACCCGCGCTTGCAAGCCTTGTATGTGGTGATGCACACCTCTTTGTCGGGCAGTTTTAATGCGGCGATGGTAAAAAAAGTCGGTTGCGATAACTTTTTATCCAAATTCCAGCCGGACCGTTTAGCGCAAGTGGTTGAAGAGCGACTGTTGCTGGACGAGTGACAGCGCCATTGCCCAGCACCTTTGTATCTTAGTCTTTTAAGTCATAGCGCTCGCATCGTGGGTGTGATGGCTTAGGGGGCGGCATTAAAACCTGCGCGAGTGCCTATTAAACAGGCATAATAGCTTCTTTAAGTGTTAATCAAGAAAGGTACATACGCATGGCGTTGATTGGAGATATGAATACCCTGCAGGTCATTCGACAGGCTGATTTTGGCGTGTATTTGGATGGTGGTCCAGATGGGGATATTCTTTTACCACGGCGTGAAATGCCTAAAGGCGAGCCTTGTGAAGATGAAGACTGGGTCAATGTCTTTGTGTATCTCGACAGTGAAGATCGCATTATCGCCACCAGTCGCACACCCACTATTAAAGTAGGTGAGTTTGCGAGCCTTAAGGTTGTGGATATTAACCCGATTGGCTTATTCCTGGACTGGGGTCTTAATAAAGATTTGCTGCTACCGCACTCAGAAGAAAAGCGTCCTTTGCAAGAAGGCGACTACTGTGTGGTCTACGCCTATATTGATGAGCGCACTAAGCGCATTACTGCAACAGCGCGACTGGATCGTTATTTAGATCAAGTGCCTGCTGAATATAGCGTGGGCGAGGAAGTGGATCTGTTAGTGGCTGAAGCGACTGACTTAGGTTTTAAAGCCATTATTAACGGTAAGCACTGGGGTTTAATTCATAAAAATGAAGCCTTTAAGTTCTTACGTGGCGGTATGCAAGAGCGTGGTTTTATTCGTGAAATCCGTGATGACGGCTTAATTAACCTCAGCCTACAGCCTCAAGGTCAAGAACTGCGTGATGCGCTCAGTGAAGCTATTTTAGCCAAGCTCGATGCCAATCAAGGGCGTTTAGAGTTAAGCGATAAAAGCCCAGCACCCTTGATCGCACAAACCTTTGGCGTGAGTAAGGGCAACTTTAAGAAAGCCATTGGCGGGCTGTATAAGCACGGTATTATTCGAATCTTGCCAGATGCAATCGAACTGGTGTAGTGCTGTTTTAACGAGGTTGATATGCGCATTGTCTATGGAATTATACTTGCTGGGCTTTGCGTAGCGGCCTTAATTGGTGTGCAAAAATGGCGTGGTCCGGTGGTGCTAGCGCTCACGGTTGAGCCGATGCCGCTGGAGTTACGCATTGTGGCCAGTGGTGAGGTGCGTTATCAATCGCTGGCGCGTATTGGTAGTGAAATCACCGCCACAGTGATCGCCCGTCATGTGCGTGAAGGTGATCGCGTAGAGCAGGGTGACTTGCTGCTTGAACTCAATGCCGATGACTTACAAGCCCGCTTAGCTCAGGCGCAGACGGCATTGCAGCAATTGCAATATGTCAGCCGTCCGCAAGCGCAAGCGGCCTTGCTTGAAGCGCGTGATAATCTGCGTCAAGCCAGTCGTGAGGCACGTCGGCGCGAAGCCTTGTCAGCTAAGGGTGTGATTTCCGTTGAGCAAGTTGAACAAGCACAGCGCATTGAACTCAATAGCAAAAGCGCTTTGACCCGCGCACAACTGACTGCGGACTCCTTGGCAGTAGGCAAAACTGAAGAGCGCTTATTACAGCAACGCATTGACAGCGCTACTGCAGAGTTGGGTAAAACACGCATTTACGCCCCCTTTGCCGGTCGCGTGCAAACCCGTAACGTGGAGCCGGGTGATTTAGTGCAGCCCAGTAAAATCTTGCTAGAAATCGCCCGCAGTGAAAGTGTCGATGCAACAGGCCAAGTGCGCGATGGTTTAGAGGTGGTGGTGGCGCTGGATGAGAAAAACTTCGCCCCGCTGCAATTGCAGCAACCCGTTGAACTGATTGCCGATGCCTGGCCGCAGCAGAGTGTGCCTGGCGTGGTCAGCTTTATTGCGCCAGCAGTGGATAGCACACGCGGCACCATTGATGTGCATATCAGTGTGCTGGCGGATGAATCTCAGGCGCAGCATACTTTTTTACAAGGTATGACCGTGTCCGCCAATATCATTGCCGCCCAGCGTGATAATACTTTGGTTTTGCCCAATGACTATCTCGTCGATGCAGCCAATGGACCCATGCAGGTGTTGCGTTGGCAGGCGGGCACCGTTGCCGCTGTGGATGTGGAGTTGGGTTTGCGTAATATGACCCACAGTGAAATCGTCGCTGGTTTAGCGGCCGGTGATGTGGTGGTGCAAGCGGATCAGCTCAGTGATGGGCAGCGTGCGCGTGTACGTTTTGAGCAGGCGCCGCATGTCATTCGTTAGCCGCGCGCAGCGATTACGTCAGTCTGTGTGGATTGAGTGGCGCATTGCGCTGCGTTTTCTGGCTGATAATCCGTTACAAACTTTATTGATCAGTGTGGCGATTTCTGTCGGTGCGGCGGTAATTGTGTTTATCACCGCGCTGATGATGGGTTTGCAAAATAATGTGATTGAGCGAACTTTGGGCACGCAAGCCCATATCCGCATTGAAGCCACACGCCAGCACAATAATTTTTCTGCCACGCCAGAGGGCCGTTATATTTGGGCGCTGGAAAGTCCGCGCGCGCAAAATCTACAAACCATTCATAACTGGCAAGAAGTGCGTGATACCTTGGATCAATACCCTGCGTTAAATACCGTCTCGCCACTGATTTCAGGTCCGGCCTTTGCACAAAAAGGTAACGCGCGGGCCTCGGTGGCCATTATGGGCATTGATCCTCAGCGCTATAAAGGCATTATCGAGCTGGAAGAATATCTGCAAGAAGGGCGCTTTAGTGTGGGCGCTAATAATGTGCTGATTGGCCACCAGTTGGCCGAGGATCTGGGCCTGCGCGCGGGTGATAAGCTGCGTTTGGATGCGGGTGATAATCGTCAAACAGTGATGGATGTGGCGGGCATCTTTGAATTGGGCGTGCGCGAGCTGGACAGCCGTTATGTGTATACGGACCTAAAACAGGCGCAATCGCTATTAAATTTGCCTGGCGGTATTACAATTTTAGAGTTGAAAATAACCGATGTCTTTACCGCGCAATACTGGGCGCAGCGTTTAAGTCAGCTAACAGGATTGCATGTGCAAAGTTGGATGGAAAGTAACAGCCAACTGCTCAATGCCTTGCGCTCGCAAACCATGACCACACAAATGATTCGCGTTTTTGTCGCCTTATCAGTGATTTTTGGGATTGCCAGTGTCTTGGCTGTGAGTGTGGTGCAGCGCACCCGTGAAATCGGGATTTTACGTGCCATGGGCAGCTCGCAACAGCAGATCTTGCGGGTGTTTTTGCTGCAGGGTGGCGTACTGGGTTTAGCCGGTTCGATGCTGGGCGTGTTGGTTGGGTTTAGCTTGGTGCAGGTGTTCAATAATTTAGGTGAGCGCTTGTTTGTGATTCGCTTGGAGCCGTCGATGCTGGTGTCAGCCATTGTGATTGCCACAGCCGCTGGTGTGATTGCTGCCATGGTGCCGGCGCGTCGTGCTGCACAATATGATCCGGCGGTGGCGATTCGCTATGTCTAAAACTTTGGATTTACAACACAGCGCACAGCAGCAAGTGGTGTTGCAGCTCGATCAGCTCAATAAAATTTTTAATACCGGCACACCACTGGAAAATCATGTGCTGCATGATATTTCCTTGCAGGTCAGCCGTGGTGAGTTAGTGGCGTTAGTCGGCACCTCTGGCTCGGGTAAGAGTACGCTGCTTAATGTGATGGGTTTATTGGATGTCAGCTCATCGGGTGAACTGCGCATTCAAGGGCATTTAACCCAAGGTTTAAACGAGCAGCAGCGCACGCAGTTGCGCAGTGAATCCATTGGTTTTGTGTTTCAGTTTCATCACTTGATCAGTGCTTTTAGTGTGCTGGATAATGTGCTGATGCCCTTGATGCTGCGCTACGGTAAGCCATCGGCTGAGCAAACGGCCTATGCTGAGTATTTATTAAACGAAGTGGGCTTGGCCCAATATATGCGCCAGCCCACCAATCGTTTATCCGGCGGGCAACAGCAGCGGGTGGCGATTGCTCGAGCGCTGGTCACACGCCCCGCACTGATTTTAGCCGATGAGCCAACGGGTAACTTAGATACGCAAACCGCTGATGAAGTGTTTCGCTTATTTGAGCGCTTTAACCTTGAGCATCAATGCGCCATTGTGATTGTTACCCATGACCCACGCTTAAGCTCGCGCTGCCCACGCACCATCCGTTTGAGTGATGGGCGCGTGGTTTATGATGGCGCTTCGGCTGATTTACCGGCTTTGTTTGTTTGATAGCCTCGCAAAGTGCGAGGTCTTACGCGAGCTTGATAACTCAGTCGACTCTAAAAGTGGTTGCGCACCGTGGACTGGACCCATGCATTGCTGCATGGGTGTTGGTGTATTCTGCGTCCGTTTAGGGTGCAGGTAGCAGGGTTAAGCGCTGTTGACCGTAGACCGTTTTGATATCGCGATAGATGATGGGCAATGGATAGGCACGGCCAGTGGCTTGCGGTGCTAGGGGAAAATATGCGCTGTGTGGGTTGTCTGTTTGGCTGGTAAAGCTGACGGCTGATACTGGTGTTTTGCGTGAAAAGTCCACAATAAAAGTATGGGTAGGGCGTGCAGTTTCAGTCTGTTGGCTGGCGCTGGGTGTTGTATTACTGAGTAAATGCTTAAGAATAAATTGCGCTTTGCTGGTGCCGCTGGTTTGCCAGAATGAGCTGTCATCACGGCCGAGTATATGATCAAGTCCCGCCGCGTAACCCCGCTGTTGCGTACGCATAAAGGCCTGCTGCACACTGCTGGGCAGTGCTTTAATCGCCAGTTGATTGATGTGCTCTTGGCTTTGCGCAAGCAGATGATTGAGCTTGTGCGCTTGGGTTGCCGATAGGGGTTGCTGCGGGTTAATAGCTAACATATCACGCAAAGCAGTCTGTGCAGCAGCACGCTGGGCTGCAGATAATTGAGCCATTGCTTGCTGCAAGGCTGCAGACATACCCGCGCTGCTGAGCATCTGTTGCAGTTGAGTGATCAGCCATGGGCGTGACTGTGTTGGGCCTGTTAAAGCGAGGCTGGCGGCAACGGGCTTGCGTGTCAGTTGTGCAGCGAGGTTTTCTGCCCGTTCTGGGTTAGCCCAAGAATTTGACAATTGCATGCCGTAGCCGGGTTGGGTTAAACGCTGATTGGCTGCACTAAGCCAGCCTTGGGGCGGGTCTTGATCGTAGGGGTAGAGCATGGAGTCGGCATAGCCTTCCCAAGCAATTGAGCTGTCCCAACCGGCAGTTGGCAGCAAACCGCGACTGTTGCGGCGATTGGGGTAGGTGCCGGTCACTTGCCAAGCAATATGCTGCGCATCGGCCAAGAGTGCGTTGGCGGCTAACAGGTTGAGTTTGGGCAGTGCGCGCGTGGCCTGTTCAACGGATTGACTGCGCATTAATTGCAGCATGGCCTGCAAGCTTTGATCATCGCTACGTTGCACCCGTTGCAGAGCTAAGCCAAAGCCTGCATCACTTGTGCTGGATAGCTGAGTGAGTAATGG
>JAAZJF010000395.1 GCA_012800475.1 Gammaproteobacteria bacterium | reverse complement strand
TTATGCAAGCAATAAAGTCCCAGGCAAAAATGTCCTGTTAGTTGCTCGTGATAACCAACTCGAACATCCACGTATCGGGTTGGTTATTGGTAAAAAAAGCGTAAAACTTGCTGTTGAGCGCAACAGAATAAAACGTCAAATACGAGAATCATTTCGCCACAACCAATCTCTGTTGGTGGGTGTAGATATCGTTATTGTTGCCCGCAGGGGTATTGCTGATTTGTCTAATATTGAACTACGACAGCAGTTCGATAAAATGTTGAAACGTTTGGCTCGCCAACGCATCACAGCATTGCAAGCAGCACATTCTGATTCAACAGGGTAGATCAATGCGTAAATTGGTGATTTTACCAATTAAGTTTTATCGTTATGCAATCAGTCCCATGATGGCAAGTCATTGTCGTTTTTATCCAAGTTGTTCAGCCTACGCCATTGAAGCTATTGAACTGCATGGTGCAATTCGAGGTGGCTGGTTAGCAGCTCGACGACTAGGACGTTGTCACCCTTGGAATGCGGGTGGTGTTGATCCCGTTCCTCCTTCCTCTTGTTCATCTTCTACGGCCGAGTAACTATGGATATCCAACGTACGATCCTGCTCGTTGCCTTAGCTGTTGTGTCTTATATGATGGTTCTTCAATGGAACCAAGACTACGGCCAGGCTCCAGAAACAGCAGCAATTACGCAATCAAGTTCAGCTAAGCAACAGTCTTCTGCCAGCAATCAAGTAACACAAAACTCTGCTCAAGCAGCGACCAGTGATGACTTACCTGTAGCAGTAAATGAGCTTACTCAAGATCCTACGTTGACTAACAACGCTGTTAGCAATGATTTAATTTACGTCAACACTGATGTACTGCAATTAGCGATCGATCCTAATGGTGGTGATATTGTTGAGTTAAAGCTCAGCCAATACCCACGCAATGCATCCACTCCTGATATTCCATTGCAATTATTTGAAAATAGCAATGAGCGTATCTATGTTGCTCAAAGTGGTTTAGTGGGTACCAATGGCCCTGATGCACGCGCCAGCGGACGTCCGCTATATAGCGTGACCCAGCAAAATTTCACTTTGCAAGATGGCCAAGATCAACTCAATGTTGACCTGTCTTTCCAAGAAAATGGTGTGAATTACACCAAGCGTTTTACTTTGCATCGTGGCTTAAGTTTAGAGTGTTCATCGCGTGAGATCAGCCAGCGTAAAGTTGAGTGCATCAACGATGAAGCTTATCAAATCAACTTAACTTACCTTGTGGATAACCAGAGCGATCGCGAGTGGAAAGGTAATTTATTTGCCCAACTCAAACGTGATGGTCAAGGTGATCCTTCATCGACGACAGCAACAGGCACAGCAACTTACTTAGGTGCTGCCTTGTGGACAGCGGATGAGCCTTACAAAAAGTTATCCATGAGCAACATGGATGATAAAAACTTTAATCAAGCCATCAATGGTGGTTGGGTTGCTTGGTTACAGCACTACTTTGTAACAGCATGGGTTGCAGACGCTGAGCAAACCAATCAAGTGACCAGTCGTAAAGACAGTAAAGGTAACTACATTATTGGTTACACCAGCCCCGTGTTGAGTGTAGCAGCGGGACAACATGCGCAAACAACAGCAACCTTGTATGCCGGTCCGAAGATTCAAAGCCACCTGAAAACACTTTCACCGGGTCTTGAGTTAACGGTCGATTATGGTTTCTTATGGTTTATCGCTCAGCCAATCTTCTGGCTACTGGGAGTTATCCACAGCATTTTAGGTAACTGGGGTTGGTCAATTATTGCACTGACTGTGTTAATTAAATTAGCTTTCTTCCCACTGTCTGCGGCAAGTTATAAATCAATGGCGCGCATGCGTGCTGTTGCACCTAAAATGGCTGCGCTTAAAGAACAGTTTGCAGATGACCGTCAAAAGTTGTCGCAAGGTATGATGGAGCTGTATAAAAAAGAGAAGATCAACCCCTTGGGTGGTTGCTTACCGATCTTAGTACAGATGCCTGTTTTCCTTTCCTTGTACTGGGTTTTGCTGGAAAGCGTAGAAATACGTCAAGCACCCTTTATGTTCTGGTTAACTGACTTATCCAGTAAAGATCCATTCTTTATTTTACCGATCATTATGGGCGCGAGTATGTTTGTACAACAAAAACTCAACCCCACGCCGCCGGATCCAATGCAAGCAAAAGTGATGAAGTTGTTGCCGATTATCTTCACTTTCTTCTTCCTCTGGTTTCCTTCAGGCTTGGTATTGTACTGGGTGGTCAACAACCTCCTGTCCATTGGTCAACAGTGGTACATTACTCGTAAGATTGAAAAATCAATGGCGGCAGCTAACCCAAGTTAGTCGAACCAAACGAGTTCTCAGCGCCCCTTTTTAGGGGCGTTGTGCTTTGTGAATATTGTTGAGGAAAATCGTTATGCCGATGTCGCGCGATACTATTGCCGCTATTGCTACCGCACAAGGTCGAGGCGGAGTTGGAATTGTTCGGGTTTCAGGCCCCTTAGCTCGGCAGATTGCTCAGCAGATGACTGAGCGAGAACTCAAACCCCGCTATGCACACTACGGACCTTTTTATACTGATAACCAGCAGGCTATTGATGAAGGTTTAGCTCTGTATTTTGCGGGCCCCAACTCCTTTACCGGCGAAGATGTATTAGAGTTACAAGGCCATGGTGGTCCTGTTGTTTTGGATATGTTGTTGCAGCGCTGTGTTGAATTAGGTGCACGTCTAGCACGCCCTGGTGAGTTTAGTGAGCGTGCATTTCTAAACGACAAGCTGGATTTAGCTCAGGCTGAAGCCATTGCTGATTTGATCGAAGCAAGCTCAGCGCAAGCAGCGCGCAATGCGCTACGTTCACTGCAAGGTGTATTTTCACAGCGGGTTAATGCGCTGACTGAGCAATTAATTGCGCTGCGTATTTATGTTGAAGCGGCAATTGATTTTCCTGAAGAAGAAATCGATTTCTTAGCCGATGGGCATATTTTAAAGTTACTCACCGATGTGCAAGCCGAGCTTAAAGAGGTGGTACGCGAAGCCGGCCAAGGCGCATTATTGCGCGATGGCATGAGTGTAGTGATTGCCGGTCGACCCAATGCGGGTAAATCCAGTTTGCTCAACAGTCTGGCAGGTTATGAAGCTGCCATTGTCACAGATATTGAGGGGACAACGCGCGATACCTTACGCGAACATATCCACATTGATGGTATGCCATTGCATATTACCGATACGGCCGGTTTACGTAATACGGCTGACCAAGTCGAAAAAATCGGTGTTGAGCGGGCCTTAAAAGCGATTCATGATGCTGATCGTATTTTATTGGTAGTGGATGCGCATTCTGCTGAATCAGCTGATCCTTTTGCTTTGTGGCCTGAGTTCTTAGACAGCACACCCAACCCAGAAAAAGTGACTTTAATTCGTAACAAAGTCGATCTCTCCGGTGAGCCTGTTGAGATGCACAGCAACGCTGAAGGTCATGTCACCATAAACTTGTGTGCACGCAGTGGTGATGGTCTGGAGTTGCTGCGTGAGCATTTAAAAAGCTGTATGGGTTACAACCAAACAGCTGAAAGCAGCTTTAGCGCAAGGCGTCGCCACCTAGACGCTTTAAAACAAGCTGAGCACTATCTAGAAACAGGTTATCAACAGTTAACCCAGGCAAGCGCTGGAGAGTTACTCGCGGAAGATTTACGTATGGCACAACATGCTTTAGGGGAAATCACCGGAGAATTTACCGCAGATGATTTGCTTGGACGTATTTTTTCAAGCTTTTGTATCGGTAAATAAACACCTATACCCTGTGGATAACTTTGTGTGTAAATATATATATAGCTTCTAAATGATAGTGACTAAAATCTCCTCAAAGCTAAGAGCAGCAAGTCTTTCAGCTTAAAATCCGTCTATACAATACGTTGTATAGCTTCCTCCTGAGCCTTGTGGGTAAGTTTTATCCACAAGGCTCAACTCTTTCGTATTCGCTTTTTCTGATAAAGATATGCACAGGCTTAAGCGCCAGCGATGCATCTAAAATTTATAGCTTTATCAAGGTAAAATTGCTGAGCTCTTCCAAGGCATATATTCTGTTGTAAATAGTTATCCACATCGTTTCAGTGTGCTGATAAAAGTGTCTATAGCCCATAAAAACAAGGGTTTCAGGTGTTTTTATCAAGACTAACAACATCGCTCTTCACAGAGTTATCCACAGTATATTCAATACTTATCCATAACTCGTTCACGGTCCGTTAAATCTTGCAGGATATTGCTGGCAAGTCATTCACAGGGTTATGAAAGCGCCAGCAAAGAATGCCTAGAGTAGTGCAGTAACTTTCTCTATTCATCGCAAACAAATACCACTGCAATACCCTAGCTTCTAATCAAAAAATCTCCCGCACTACACCTACAGAACAATTCAATTTCACTGAGACCCTATAACTTTTTTAAAAAATCGTTGCTCGTGAGGCTGTTTGGTCTGTGAGTTTTAATTTTTTTAAAGAATCAGTCTGTGTTTTTACCCATAAGAGGGGTATTTGACCTATTTATCATAATTTTTAAATTTATTTTCGCGGCTAAGCCCTGTGGAGAACCGCTATTGAGCACCGTTGATAAGCAGTGGTTAAAACTGTGGATAACTCGACCTGTGGATAACTACCCCTTTTGTCCACAAGCTTAAAGACCTTATCCAATAGGCTCAACAGTGCTTTTCAACAGCCTTATTTACTTCGCAAACCTTTGATCTTAAAAAGATTTATGATGTTATCCACAAAAAAACAGCTCAGTAGTAATAGCATTAAAAATAAGCTTTATATCTTTATACTTAATTTATAATTGTTTACTTAAACCCAGAGCGAATAGGAAAAGCTCTGTGATGAAACCTTCTGCAAAGCTGCGCAAAAATCTATACTATTGACCTCTCAGAACTTGGCATGGCTAAACACAACAGCCCTGTATGCAAATGCAGTAAAGCCCCAGGCGCAAACTGCACTGATGAGTTCATCCGTAATTAGATAAAATCCTGAGGTGTATGGTGGATTATCCTTCCCGTTTTGACGTGATAGTGATTGGTGGTGGCCATGCTGGTACAGAAGCCGCATTAGCTTCTGCACGCATGGGTGTCAAAACCTTATTACTGACTCACAACATCGAAACCCTCGGGCAGATGAGTTGTAACCCCGCTATTGGCGGTATTGGTAAAAGCCACCTAGTGCGTGAAATTGATGCGCTCGGTGGATCAATGGCAACCGCAGCCGATTTAAGTGGTATCCAGTTTCGAATCCTCAACAGCCGTAAAGGACCAGCAGTACGTGCCACTCGTGCACAGGCTGACCGTGTACTGTACAAAGCAGCGATTCGTGAAATTATTGAACACCAACCCAACTTATGGATTTTCCAGCAGGCGGTTGAAGACTTGATTGTTGAAAATGATCAAGTGCGTGGTGCAGTCACCCAAATGGGCTTACGTTTCTTTGCTGATAACGTTGTTTTAACCACTGGAACATTCCTTGGTGGCTTAATCCATATTGGTTTACAAAATTATTCAGGTGGCCGAGCAGGTGATCCGCCGGCGAATGCATTAGCACAACGTATGCGTGAGTTGCCTTTGCGCATTGATCGCTTAAAAACCGGTACACCACCGCGCATTGATGCACGCTCTGTTGATTTTTCAGTGATGACTGAGCAACCCGGTGACACACCTTTGCCAGTGATGTCGTTTTTGGGCAATCGCGAACAGCATCCCGAGCAGGTCAGTTGCTGGATTACCCATACCAACAGCAAAACTCATGACATCATTGCTAAAAATCTAGACCGCTCACCGATGTATGCCGGAGTCATTGAAGGTGTGGGCCCACGTTACTGCCCATCCATTGAAGATAAGATTCATCGTTTTGCCGATAAAGACAGCCATCAGATTTTCTTAGAGCCTGAAGGTTTAAAAACCCATGAGCTGTACCCCAATGGGATTTCAACCTCGTTACCTTTTGACGTGCAGTTGGATCTTGTGCACTCCATCCGTGGTATGGAAAATGCGCATATCATTCGTCCAGGTTATGCCATTGAATACGATTATTTTGATCCTCGAGATTTAAAATACAGCTTAGAAACTAAGGTTATTGCAGGTTTGTTCTTTGCTGGACAAATTAACGGCACCACAGGCTATGAGGAAGCGGGTATTCAAGGTTTGTTAGCTGGAAGCAACGCAGCCTTACGTTCACAAGGCCAAGACAGTTGGCACCCCCGTCGTGATGAAGCCTATTTAGGCGTATTGATTGATGACTTGATTACGCTGGGTGCACAAGAGCCTTACCGTATGTTCACATCACGTGCTGAGTACCGTTTAATTCTGCGTGAAGACAATGCTGATATGCGCCTGACCGAGAAAGGTCGCGAAATTGGTTTAGTCGATGATCACCGTTGGTCTATTTTTGAAGCAAAGCGCGAAGCCATTGCTCAGGAAGAACAGCGTTTAAAAGATACCTGGGTACGTCCGGGAACGCCGTTCGGTGAAGCCGTGATGGAGAAATTTAATACGCCCCTAACTCACGAGTATAATCTACTCAATTTGCTGGCGCGCCCCGAAATTAACTATCTCGATTTAGTAGCTGTGACGGGCGGTGGCATCACGGATGAGCAGATTGCTGAGCAGTTAGAAATCAAAACTAAATATGCCGGTTATCTTGATCGTCAGCTCGATGATATTGCTAAATTGCGTGCCAGCGAAGCGGTCAAATTACCCGCTGATATTGATTACACTGTTATTTCTGGTTTATCCAAAGAAATACAACAAAAATTAGTTGTCGCTCGGCCTGAAACCTTAGGGCAAGCTTCACGTATCCCTGGTGTCACACAAGCAGCCGTATCTTTGTTGATGGTGCATTTGAAAAAACGTAAAGCGACCCAGTCGTTGGAGCAGTCAGATTCATGAGTGTGACCCCACAACATGCGCAAGAATTAATTCAGGGCGCACAGCAGCTCAATATTGCTTTAAACGAATCTCAGCAAGAGCAATTGCTGCAGTATTTAGGTTTATTGATTAAGTGGAACAAGGCCTACAACTTAACCGCAGTACGCAACCCTGATGAAATGGTGTCACGCCATTTGCTCGATAGTTTGAGCGTGGTTGATTGCGTACAAAAATACGGTGATCACTGGCTTGATGTGGGCAGTGGTGGTGGGATGCCAGGTGTACCCTTAGCCATTCTGTTTCCAGAACGGCAGTTCACGCTACTGGATTCCAATGGTAAGAAAACGCGCTTTTTAACTCAGGTTAAGCTGGAGTTAAAGTTGGATAACCTTCAAGTTATCCACAGCCGTGTTGAAGCTTATACACCCGAGCAAGCCTTCACAGGTATTATCTCGCGAGCATTCAGCTCGCTTGAAGATTTTAGTAATTGGACCCGTCACTTAGGCGACGTTAAAACACACTGGTTAGCCATGAAAGGTGTGCATCCTGATGATGAGTTACAAGCATTGCCAGAGGATTTTCATCTTGAAAGCTGTCAGATTTTAAAAGTGCCAGGTTGCCAAGGGCAACGACACTTATTGATCTTGCAACGTCAGTCATAATTGAGGAGATAACATGGGCAAGGTCGTGGCAATCGCCAATCAAAAAGGCGGTGTCGGTAAAACTACAACCTGTATCAACTTGGCCGCCTCCTTAGTGGCAACGCGTCGCCATGTATTGTTGATTGACCTTGATCCTCAAGGCAACGCAACAATGGGCAGTGGTGTGGATAAACATAGCTTGCAGCATTCAGTTTTGGATGTTTTGACAGGTCACGCTGACCTGATTGATGTGATGCAGTTTTCTGAAGAGGGTGGTTACCAGCTGCTACCCTCCAACCGCGATTTAACCGCCGCTGAAGTTGTACTTTTAGATTTACCGAATAAAGAACGTCGCTTATTGGATGCCTTGAAGCCGGTGCGTGGTAATTATGATTACATTTTGATCGATTGCCCGCCGGCATTGAGCATGTTGACCATTAACGCCTTGGTTGCAGCGGATGCAGTGTTGATTCCAATGCAATGCGAGTATTTTGCCTTAGAAGGTTTAACTGACTTAATTGGTAGCATTGAGCGTATTGCTGCGCAGTTGAACCCTGAGTTGCAAATAGAAGGTATTTTGCGAACCATGTATGATCCACGCTTAAGTTTAACCAATGATGTTTCACAGCAGTTACAGAATCACTTCGGTGATAAATTATATGAGACGGTTATTCCACGTAACGTCCGCTTAGCCGAGGCTCCAAGTCACGGGATGCCTGTTTTGGCTTATGATAAAAAATCACGTGGTGCTTTAGCCTATTTAGAGCTCGCTGGTGAATTATCTCGTCGTCAGCGTGCCAGTCAGCGTGCTTCAACACGCGCATAAGGAATCATTATGGCGGTTAAAAAACGCGGTCTTGGGCGAGGACTCGATGCATTACTCGGTGGAGCCACAGCCAACACATTACAAAAAGCTGCCGTTCAAGCGGATGTCAGTGAGCTGCAACACCTGACGTTAGACTGTATTCAACGGGGTAAGTACCAACCCCGGGGTGACATGGATCCCAGCAGCTTGGAAGAGCTGGCGCAGTCGATTAAGGCTCAAGGGGTGATGCAACCCATTGTGGTACGGCTGATTGCAACCAATCAATATGAAATTATTGCGGGTGAACGTCGCTGGCGCGCCTCAAAGCTTGCAGGTTTAGCAACTATTCCTGCGTTGGTGCGCAATGTGAGCGATGAAGCTGCTATTGCCATGGCACTGATTGAAAACATTCAGCGCGAAGATTTAAACCCTGTTGAAGAAGCCATTGCTTTGCAACGCTTACAAAAAGAGTTTGAGCTCACTCAGCAAGAGGTGGCTAATGCAGTGGGTAAGTCGCGGGCAAGTATTGCTAATTTATTGCGTCTAATTGGCTTGCCCGATGAGATTAAAACCTTGCTGGCGCATGGTGACCTGGAAATGGGCCATGCTCGAGCGCTACTCGGATTACCTGCAGATCAGCAGGTTGAGGCGGCGCGCCAAGTTGTGGCAAAGGCCTTCACTGTGAGACAAACTGAAGCTTTAGTGCGCAATATGCAAACCCCTAAGCCGGCTAAAGAAACACCTGCACTGGATCCGGATGTAAAACGTTTAGAGCAAAAACTAGCTGAGCGTTTAGGTACACAAGTACAGATCAAACATGGCCAAAAAGGCAAAGGACAATTAGTCATTCGCTATGGCACATTAGAAGAGTTACAAGGTGTTTTGGCCCACATTCGCTAGTTTTTTTATAGCTGTTGGTCGTAAAAAGCTATATGGCAGTTGAATGAATGGCATTAGCAACCTATACTCTGCGCGCAATTTTGTTGCTATTCATTTCAAAGTGAGTAGCGAGCGAAGGAATCAGGCAACCAGTGGCGTATCGAAATAAAGTTCCTTTTCATCGCCAGCCGATGTTTCGCGTTATCGTGTTACAGGCTGCAATGGCAGTTCTGATTGGACTGTTGTTTGGGCTGATGCAGGGGTGGGTTGCAGCATATTCAGCGTGGCTGGGTGGGCTGACTGCATTGCTACCGAACATGTACTTTACGTACAAAGCATTCCAGTATTTTGGTGCGCGTTCAATAGGCGCTATCGTGCAGTCATTTTGGGCTGGCGAAATGGGTAAATTGATTCTTACAGCAGTGCTTTTTGCAGTGCTGTTCTTGGGGGTGAAGCCACTGAACGTGCTAGCCGTGTTCGTTGGTTATATATTGGTGCAGATGACTTCTGCAACATCACTTCTTTTGACGAAAAGCTTTCTAAAGCGTTGAGCGGTTGAGGCATTTATGGCACAAAACTCTGTTGAATATATTCAGCACCACTTACAAAACCTGACCTACGGTAAATTGGACGGCAAGTGGCAGTTTGCAGAAACTGCACAGCAAGCCAGTGATATGGGCTTTATGGCGATCCATGTGGATACCATGGCAATGTCATTACTGATGGGCTTTATTTTTCTGTTTTTATTCCGTCGTGTGGCTGTTAAGGCGAACGAAGGTGTACCAACAGGATTGCAAGGCTTCGTCGAAGTGGTCGTTGAGTTTGTACAAAACATGGTTCGCGACACCTTTTATGGTCGTAGCGCGCTGATTGCTCCTTTAGCATTGACCGTATTTATGTGGATCTTGCTAATGAACAGCTTAAAGTGGATCCCAATTGATGTGATTCCAAGTTTAGCTGCTGCTGCGGGCGTGCCTTACTTTAAATATGTACCTACAGCTGATCCAAACGCTACGTTCGGTATTTCTATCGGTGTGTTCTTCTTGATTGTGTTCTACAGTCTGAAGATTAAAGGCACGGGTGGTTATATCAAAGAACTGTCGTTTACCCCGTTTAAACACTGGTCGCTGATCCCGTTTAACTTGTTCCTTGAGTTGCTGGGTCTGTTTACTAAACCATTAAGCCTTGCTTTGCGTCTGTTTGGTAACATGTACGCTGGTGAAGTGGTGTTTATCCTAATTGCGCTACTGCCGTTTTACGTACAGTGGGCGCTTTATGGGCCATGGGCAATCTTCCATATTCTGGTGATCCCGTTACAGGCCTTTATCTTTATGGTGCTGACCATCGTTTACCTGAGTTCAGCCCACGAAGAAAGCCATTGACGCGAAAGCGGGCGTTAACTTTAAAACTTTAACTGTAAACTTGAAAACTTAAAACTCTAGGAGTAACTATGGAAATTGTAATTATCGCTGCCGCCATCATCCTCGGTATGGGCGCATTAGCAACAGGTTTAGGTTTTGCTATCTTAGGTGGCAAACTACTTGAATCAACAGCGCGTCAGCCAGAATTGGCACCACAATTACAAACTAAAACTTTCATCATGGCTGGTCTACTTGACGCCGTTCCAATGATTGGTGTTGGTATGGCTATGTACCTGATTTTCGTTGTAGCCCCAGGTATGGCAGGCTGATCTAGCGATTTCATCGCGCAGTAAGTGTTACTGCGCGAAGTTATCTTTCAGATAAACAACGAAATAGCATGAGGTAGATCAGTGAATATTAATTTGACGCTTATTGGTCAATTGATTGCCTTCGCTATTTTTGTATGGTTTTGCATGAAGTTCGTATGGCCTCCAATTACGAATGCAATGGATGCACGCCAGAAGAAAATTGCTGAAGGTTTAGATGCAGCTGGACGCGCTGAGCGCGATCTAAGACTTGCACAAGAAAAAGCGACAGAAATGTTGCGTGATACGAAAAAAACTGCAGCAGAGATGCTTGAAAAAGCGAATAAAACTGCAAGTGAGATCGTTGAAGAAGCTAAGCAACAAGCGCGCGCCGAAGGCGATCGTTTAATTGCCAATGCTAAAACAGAGATTGACCTTGAAGTAAATCGCGTTAAAGAAGATCTACGTGCGCAGGTTTCAGTATTAGCGGTTGCGGGTGCAGAACAAATTCTCGGTTCGTCCGTGGATGCAAGCGCTCACAATCAACTGGTCGAACAATTGGCCGCACAACTTTAAGCGAGGCAAGCGATGTCAAATATCAATACGCTTGCACGACCTTACGCAAAGG
>JAAZJF010000111.1 GCA_012800475.1 Gammaproteobacteria bacterium | reverse complement strand
TCCATACTGGCTTTATCAGACTCAAGTGTCAGTAAGCTTTGCTCTGCTTCAATGCGGTCGCCTACTTTGACAAATAACTCAATAACCTCACCCTCACCGGTACCGATGTCGGGTACGCGAATTAATTCACTCATCGCAGCTCTCCTCAGCAGTCCAGTGGGTTGGGTTTATTAGCATCAATACCGAATTTTTCCATGGCATCGAGCATCACCTGTGCATCAAGCTGACCTTGTGCAACTAAACCTTCTAGTGCAGCAAGCACCACCCAATGACGGCCCACTTCAAAGAAGTGACGCAGTTTTTTACGTGAATCACTGCGGCCAAAACCATCGGTACCTAAGACTTTATACTGCTCTTGTGGCACCCATTGGCGCACTTGATCAGCATAGAGTTTCATATAGTCAGTTGAAGCTACAACTGGACCACGACGATCTTGCAAGCAGTTCTCGATATGCGACAAACGGATTGTTTCACGTGGGTGCAAACGATTCCAACGCTCAACATCTAAGCAATCGCGACGCAATTCGTTAAAGCTGGTGACACTCCATACATCAGCGCCAACACCAAAGTCATCGCGCAAGATTTTTGCAGCTTCACGCACTTCCAGTAAAATTGTACCGCTACCCAGTAGCTGCACATGCAAGTCACTGCTGCGCTTATCTTCTTCGAGCAAGTACATACCACGCACGATATCCTCTTCGATACCTTCACGCTCTGGCATTGCAGGCTGCTCGTAGGCTTCGTTCATCATGGTGATGTAGTAGTAACGATCGTTTTGTAGCTCCAGCATTTGGTGCACACCTTCACGAATAATCACTGCCATTTCATAGCCATAGGCTGGATCATAAGCGTGACAATTAGGAATGGTGCCGGCCAGAATATGACTGTGACCATCTTGGTGCTGTAAGCCTTCACCATTGAGCGTAGTCCGCCCAGCCGTACCGGCCATTAAGAAGCCGCGTGCACGAATATCACCCGCTGCCCAAGCTAAGTCACCAATGCGCTGGAAACCAAACATGGAGTAAAACGCATAGAAAGGCAGCATCGGCTGGTTGTGGTTACTGTAGGCCGTTGCTGCAGCAATCCACGCTGACATCGCACCTGCTTCAGTAATACCTTCTTCGAGAATCTGCCCTTTCACATCTTCTTTGTAGTACATCACCTGGCCGTGATCAACCGGCTGGTAGAGCTGTCCTACTGCAGAATAAATACCCAACTGGCGGAACATGCCTTCCATACCGAAGGTACGTGCTTCGTCTGGAACAATCGGAACGATACGGTTGCCGAGGTCTTTATCTTTGAGCAATTGTGCCAAAATACGCACAAACACCATGGTCGTGGAGACTTCGCGATTGCCGCTGCCATCTAGAATCGTTTTTAAAGTATCCAGTGAAGGTGTTGGAATACTCATACTTTTCATGCGGCGCTGCGGGACAAAACCACCCAGCTGTTCACGGCGTTCTTTAAGGTAACGAATCTCTGGACTGTTTTCTGCCGGACGATAAAACGGCAAGCTTTCAATATTTTCATCCGCCACAGGAATACCAAAGCGATCTCTAAAACCTTTGAGGCTTTCAAGGTCAACTTTCTTCACGTTGTGCGCGATATTCTGCGCCTCACCTGTACCTGTACCGTAGCCTTTAATCGTTTTAGCTAAGATCACTGTCGGCTGGCCCGTGTGGTTCACTGCAGCGTGGTAAGCGGCATACACTTTAAACGGGTCATGACCACCGCGATTAAGCTGCCAAATTTCGTCATCGCTGAGGTCAGATACCATCTCTGCGAGTTTTGGATCAGCACCAAAGAAGTCTTTACGTACGAAAGCGCCATCGTTGGCTTTATAGTTCTGATAATCACCATCCAGCGCTTCTTCCATACGGCGTTGCATCACGCCCTCAGTGTCTTTAGCAAAGAGAGGGTCCCACAAACGGCCCCACAACACTTTGATAACGTTCCACTCAGCACCACGGAAGTTGCCTTCAAGCTCTTGAATAATCTTACCGTTACCACGCACAGGGCCATCAAGACGCTGCAAGTTACAGTTGATTACGAAAATCAAGTTGTCGAGTTTTTCACGACCGGCCAGTGAAATCGCACCCAATGATTCGGGCTCATCGGTTTCACCATCACCTAGGAAACACCACACTTTTTGCTTACCTGGCTGAATAAAGCCACGGTGCTCAAGGTATTTCATAAAACGTGCTTGATAAATCGCTTGAATCGGACCTAAACCCATCGATACGGTTGGGAACTGCCAGTAGTCCGGCATCAACCATGGGTGTGGGTAGGACGATAAGCCTTCGCCATCGGTTTCACGACGGAAATGTTCCAGCTGATCCTCGCTGATGCGGCCTTCTAAAAATGACCGTGCATATACACCAGGGGATGCGTGACCTTGGAAATAAATTAAGTCACCGCCATGTTCTTCCGTCGGTGCTTTAAAGAAGTAGTTAAAACCAATGTCATATAACGTAGCGCTCGAAGCAAAAGTGGCAATGTGGCCACCTAAATCCGGATCCGCTTGGTTAGCACGCATCACCATCGCCAGCGCATTCCAGCGTACTAGCGAGCGAATACGACGCTCCATAAACAAATCACCCGGCATACGGGCTTCGTGCGTGACAGGAATAGTATTGCGATACGGTGTCGTGATGGCGTGCGGCAAACGTGTACCGTTGCGGCTCGCAAGCTCGCCTAAACGCGATAAAATATAATGAACGCGTTCTTCGCCTTCATGTGCTTGGATCGACTCCAAAGCATCCAGCCATTCTTGTGTTTCTACCGGATCAAAATCTTGCATGTTTCGCTCCCAAACAAAGGGTCTATTGATGATCGACCTATACGTACTTCATGTCTTGTGAACAGTCAGCCCATGGCACAACAAAGTGATCTTATTTTTCTTTTATGTAGTTTTACTACAAAATGACGCAAGAGTCAGCTCTTATTCACTACACCTTTTGGCCAAGTGATTTTCCTGAAAACACCATAAGATGCTTAATTGTGCTGACTTAAGGTATCTTGACCAACAATCTCAGCACGACATTATTCAGGATCTGGCATGACTCCTCTTTTACTGGATAGCATTCCCTCCAGCTTATTACTCTTGCAACAAAAAGCACAGCGCGAGTGGGCACATGCATTACAAGAGCATAACATCAGTGATCCACAGTGGCCTGATAGCCGCTATCAGGCATTTATCCGTGTGTGCAGTTTAAGTGACTTTGTTTTAGCTCAAGCCATTCGCGATCCACAGATGCTGATTGACCTCGCAGCCTCAGGGCAACTGGATCGCACTTTAGTGCCCGGTGAAACACGTCACCAGCTGACCGAACACCTCGTTGGCTGTACGGATGAAAACAGCCTACTGCTGCATTTGCGCCAATACCGCAACCGCCAACAAGTGCGCATTATTTGGCGTGATCTCATTCGTCAAGCTGAGCTCAGTGAAACCTGCCGTGATTTATCGGCCATGGCTGACGCCTGCACCGATCTAGCCTACCACTGGCTATACCAACAACACTGTCAGCTCTTTGGCACACCGATTGGACGCTACAGCAAGCTACCGCAACAATTAGTGATTCTGGGTATGGGCAAGCTGGGCGCATACGAGCTGAATTTATCGTCCGATGTCGATTTGATTTTCACCTACCCTGAAGGTGGTGAAACTGAAGGGGCAAAACGCAGTCTTGATAATCAAGAGTTTTTTACCCGCCTCGGCCAAAAACTCATTAAGGCCTTAGACACTATCACCGTGGACGGCTTTGCCTTTCGCGTGGATATGCGCTTGCGTCCCTATGGATCAGGCGGACCTTTGGTCTACAGCTTTAATGCCATTGAGCAGTATTATCAAAACCAAGGTCGCGATTGGGAACGTTACGCGATGATTAAAGCACGCGTTATCGCTGGCGACCAAAATGCAGGCTCAACATTACTGCGCATCTTGCGACCTTTTGTGTATCGCCGTTACCTCGACTTTTCTGCCATCGAAGCGTTGCGCTCAATGAAGCAATTGATCCAACAAGAAGTGCGTCGCAAAGATATGGATGACAATATCAAGCTAGGCTCGGGCGGCATCCGTGAAGTCGAGTTTATCGCTCAAGCATTCCAATTGATTCATGGCGGACGCGACTTAAGCCTACAACAGCGCCCGCTGCTTAATATTTTAGACACCCTCGCCGCTCAAGGCTATATGCCGTCAGCCGATGTGACTGAGCTAAAAGATGCCTATCGTTTTTTACGTTACACCGAGCACGCACTGCAAGCCGTCGCTGACTTACAAACTCAAAGTTTGCCTGACACCGAGCTTGAGCAAGCACGCTTAGCTTTTATGATGGGCTTTAATGATTGGGCTACTTTTCTGGGCCAACTGATGTATTGGCGCAAACGTATCGAACATCACTTTCGTGACGTCATTGCTGATCCTGATGAAGACGACGAAGACTGTATTGGCGGTGAGTGGTTGCCCGTGTGGGAAGACACTATTACTGTCGAGAGTATTTATCAGCAGCTGACCGACGCAGGTTACCTTGATAGCCCTCGTGCATGGCAGCGCATTGTCCAGCTGCGCGAAGGCAGTCAAGTGCGTGCAATGCAACGACTTGGACGTGAGCGTTTAGATGCCTTTATGCCGCGCTTTCTATCGCAAGCCATGGAACACGACAATCCAGATTTGGTTTTGGAACGTGTGCTGCCATTGATTGAAGCTGTCGCACGCCGCTCAGCTTATCTCGTATTGCTGACGGAGAACCCCGGTGCTTTGCTGCGCGTGATCAGCTTGTGTGCTGCCAGCCCTTGGATTGCCGAGCAATTAACACGCTTCCCTGCACTGCTCGATGAGCTACTTAATGAAGGCCGCCTCTATCGCCCGCCCTTAGCGCCTGAGTTAACTGCAGAATTGCGCGAACATCTCTTACGCATCCCTGAAGAAGATGTTGAGCAACAGATGAATGCCTTACGCCACTTTAAGCTAGCGCACCGCTTACGCGTGGCTGCCTCAGAAATTGCCGGTACGTTACCGCTTATGAAAGTCAGTGATTATCTGACGTGGCTGGCCGAAGCGATCCTTGAGCAAGTGCTGCACTTAGTGTGGAATGAAATGGTGCGCAAACATGGCGTGCCGCAGCGCCTTGACGGCAGCAGTAGCGTGTTGGATTTTGTAGTGGTGGGCTACGGTAAATTGGGCGGTATTGAACTGGGACATGGTTCGGACTTGGATCTGGTGTTTATTTACGACTGCGATCCGCTGGCCGAGACCGATGGCGCACGCCCCGTCGATGGAGCACAGTTTTATACCCGCATGGGGCAACGTATTATTTCCATGCTCACCACACGCACCACCGCCGGCGGTTTATATGATGTAGATATGCGTTTGCGCCCCAGCGGTGACTCGGGACTGCTCGCCACTTCACTAACGGCCTTTACCCGCTACCAAGAAGAACAAGCCTGGACGTGGGAGCATCAAGCATTGATTCGTGCGCGTGTTTTGGTCGGCGATGCAAGCTTAACCCAACAATTTGATCAAGTTCGTTTGAATGTTTTGGGGCGCCAGCGCAGTTTGCCAATTTTGCAAGCAGAAGTGAGCGAAATGCGCGCCAAAATGCGGCATAATCACGGCACGCAGATCACTCAAGGTGGTTTAGGCCGCAATGCATTCAATCATGATGTGCAATTTGATCTAAAGCAGGACGCTGGTGGTATCGTTGACATCGAATTTATGGTGCAATATGCGGTTCTAGCTTGGTCATGGCAATATCCACAACTGGTAACCTATACCGATAACATCCGTATTCTTGACGGTCTCGGCGCAGAAAACCTGCTCAATGCGGATCACGTTCGCATGTTACAGGAGGCTTACAAGGCCTATCGTGCTGCGGCCCACCGTCTGGCCCTGCAAAAGCAGCAAGGCGTGGTTGAAGGCAACTTATTTGTCAGCGAACGTCACGCAGTGATGGGCGTTTGGCAAGAGCTGGGCTTGAGTTATATGTAAGCAGTTTTTAAATATTATTTTCAGGAGCACGTAACAATGTCGATGGCTGATCGTGATGGCGTTATTTGGTATGACGGTGAAATGGTTGAGTGGCGTAACGCAACCACGCACGTTCTGACTCACTCATTACACTACGGCATGGGTGTGTTTGAAGGTGTTCGTGCCTACAAAACACCTAAAGGTACCGCAATCTTTCGCTTACAAGCACACACTGACCGTCTGTTTGAATCAGCGCATATTATGAATATGAAGATTCCTTTTACCAAAGAAGAAATCAACGAAGCGATTATCGCTTCAGTGCGCGAGAACAAACTCGACAGCGCTTATATTCGTCCTCTGGCGTTTTATGGTTCAGAAGGCATGGGCATCCGTGCTGACAACCTCAAAGTGCACCTGATTGTTGCAGCTTGGCACTGGGGCGCCTACATGGGTGACGAAGCGCTGAAAAACGGCATTAAAGTACGTACCAGTTCCTTCACCCGTCACCACGTGAATATCACTATGACGCGCGCTAAATCCAGCGGTGCCTACGTGAACTCCATGCTAGCTTTGCAAGAAGCTGTATCAGGCGGTGCTGATGAAGCGCTACTGCTCGACCCAGAAGGCTATGTGGCTGAAGGTTCAGGCGAGAACATCTTCTTGGTCAAAGATGGTGTGATTTACACCCCAGAAGTCACCGCGTGCCTCAACGGTATTACGCGTAACACCATTTTGACCCTCGCTAAAGCGCGCGGTATCGAAATCGTTGAAAAACGTATTACCCGTGATGAAGTCTATATCGCTGATGAAGCCTTCTTTACCGGTACAGCCGCAGAAGTGACGCCTATCCGTGAAGTGGATGGCCGTCAAATTGGTATCGGCAGCCGTGGTCCAGTCACTGAAGTGCTACAAAAAGCCTACTTTGATTTGGTCACCGGTGAAACTGACGAATACGCAGAGTGGCGTACACTGGTGAACTAAGCTTCCATCACTCAGTGTCACTAAAAAAGCCCGCAAGAAACTCAGTTTCGGCGGGCTTTTTTGTTATCGGCGTTTGCGCGACTTTAAGGCTTTAAGCTCTTTTTGGCGTAAACATCATAGCGACTGGATTTACCATCCAAACTGTAAGTCGGTATAGCCCCTGCAATACTGGGTGCTTTACGCGGTCGTTTAACCACGACTCGGTGCGTAGCTAAAGCTAATGCTGCCGCCAATAGATCGGGCGCATCATCATCCGCACCGACCAAGGGTTTAAACAGGCGCATTTCTTTTTTAACCAATGCGCTTTTATCGCGACTTGGAAACATCGGATCCAAGTGAATCACTTGGGGTGCGTCTGCGGTCCAAGCGCGCATCAGCTCAATTGCATCACCGATCAACAGCGGCATCCGCTGCACAATGCCTGCAACCTGTGTATCCAGTCGTGCACGACGCAAACCATCAGTGAGTAGCGCCGCCACAATAGGATGGCGCTCGATCATATGCACTTGGCAGCCTAAGCAGGCCAGTACAAACGCATCTCGCCCCAGTCCTGCGGTTGCATCCAATACCGTGGGGCGCACGCCGGGCTGAATACCCACAGCTTTGGCAATCATTTGTCCGCTACCACCACCAAACTGGCGACGGTGCGCTAGAGCACCCTCAATAAAGTCCACGCGCACAGGTCCCGGTGCTGCGCGGCCGAGTTCCTGCAGTTGCAAACCATCGACACTGACCTGCAACGCAAATTCAGCCTCACCTGCGAGCGGTAAGCCAAGATCCTGCGCCCAGCGCTGTGCTATTGCTTGATCAGCAACAGTCATGGCGTCAACACGGATTAAAACGGGAGTCGTTATTGTTAAATCAGACATTAAGCGTACAGATCAAGACCTAAGACAGTGGCAGCTTCTTCTGCCTGATTACTAAATGCAGCCGTACTGCTATAGCTGGCTAAAGCTTGCGTGGCTTGATACTGCTGCGCTGGATTATTTAAGGCTTGGCGCGCCTCATATTGCTGAATGGTCATCTGGGCGGAAGGTCGCTGAACGGCTTGCACTGTATCTAATCGCAGTGTCTCAGGTGCGCCGGCCGGCTGTTGCTGACGCGCACTACTTTCAGCTTGGCGCACAGCAGCATCCATCTGCGCACTGGTGTCAGGGCGCGTGGTTCTATTGGGCACATAAGCTGTAGATACACCATCAATACGCATAGCATATAAATCTCATCAGTAGACTTTCACTGTAACCAGACTTGAGCAACAGTTCAATGTTCTAAGATTGCTTGGGCGTCGCCACCTGATCACGCAGATAAATGGGTTGTGCTGCTTGAGCGCTAACAGCCTCACCGCGCTGCCACATACCTTGCGCCAGAGTGAGAATATCCTCAGCGTGAGGCAGCAGTTGCTCAGCACGGCCGCTCACTGGCACTTGAATACGCTCAGCATAAGCCTGCCAGCCGGTGCCGGCAGCAAACCACTCACCCTGCGCTGTGCGCGGTAACTGCGCCTGCTCGGGCGGCACAACGGCCTCTACACCTTGTAAGCAGACTTCACCATCTACCCAGCTATAACAACCCCAATAGACTTCATCCATCCGCGCATCAATCGCCACCGCCACCTGACGTACACCCTGCTCACGACAAGCACGTTGTGCAATAGCCGCCAGATTGGACACTGGAAGTACCGGACACTCTAAGGCAAAGGCCAATCCCTGCACCACTCCCACAGCAATGCGCAGGCCAGTAAAAGCGCCAGGCCCACGGCCAAAAGCAATAGCATCTACAGCTGTTTTAGCCACACCAGCTTCGGCAAGCACCTCACTGATCATTGGCAAAAGAGATTGTGCATGTAAACGGGGGATCACCGCGTAACGGCTGAACACTTGACCATTGTGTAAGAGCGCAACAGAGCAAGCTTCAGTGGCGGTATCGAGCGCCAATAAAGTCGTCATGATTTATCGTCAAATAATAAAAAATATATTGTAGCAGGCAGACTGCAGGGAGGGGAATTTCAGCTCACATATAACAAAGAATACATTCGCTACTACACCGAGCAAGCTCAGAGCGACAGCGAATGTATTCCCTCAGCGCGACTTAAGCCAGCGCTGCTAACACCTTGGCAGTAATCTGCTCAACTGAGCCAACACCTTCAATAGCGCTGTACTTAGGCGTGCCATTCACGGCGGCAAGGTCTTGGTAAAAGGCTACCAAAGGCTTGGTTTGTGAATGGTAAACCGACAAACGGTGACGCACTGTTTCTTCTTTGTCGTCTTCGCGCTGAATTAAGTCTTCACCGGTTTCATCATCTTTACCGGCAACTTTCGGTGCGTTGTGCTCAACGTGGTACGTACGACCTGACGCTGGGTGCATACGACGACCGGCGATACGAGCGACAATTTCTTCGTCTTCAACGGCGATTTCAATCACGTGATCGATTTCCACACCCGCTTCACGTAAAGCTTCAGCTTGTGGAATCGTCCGTGGAAAACCATCAAACAAAAAGCCATTAGCGCAATCATCAGCAGTAATGCGTTCTTTAATCAGATCAATGATGATCTCGTCTGATACCAAACCACCGGTCTGCATGACGTTTTTGACTTTCAAACCCAATGGGCTCTCGGCTTTAACGGCTGCACGCAACATGTCACCGGTAGAGATCTGTGGAATACCAAACTTTTTAGTAATAAATACGGCCTGTGTGCCTTTTCCAGCACCCGGCGCTCCTAACAAAATGATGCGCATTATTGCGGTCCTTATATGATCGTTAATATAATAAAAAATACCTGCAGCCCTGAAATATACAGGCCAGCATGATTAAATTCTGTGGTTATGGTTAACCGAAAAAGTCACCAAGATACACACCAGCCTTTAGTCGCACAAGAAAAATATCAGCCATTCATCGTAAAAACGATCAAGACTAGCGAATAAAGTGCCTGCCAGCTAAACTCGGAGCATCTTAAAGTCAGTGGAGATTTGTCTGATGGACTGTTTGTTTTGCAAAATTGTTGCGGGTGATATCCCTGCACAAAAGCTGTATGAAGATGAGCATGTGGTCGCCTTCCACGATATTGCTCCGCAGGCGCCGGTACACTTTTTAGTCATCCCCAAAAAACATATCCGCATGCTCAGCGACCTGACAGTTGAAGATACTTTTTTAGCCGGACATATTCTTTACACTGCCCAACGCTTAGCCAAAGAGCTAGGCTGTGATGATGGCTTTCGCGTGGTAATGAACACCAATGAAATCGGTGGCCAAACCGTCTATCACATTCATATGCATGTGCTGGGTCAACGTCAATTAACCTGGCCACCAGGCTAGGTCGATCAGAGCCTTCCAATATTTGGCTACACCTTGATACGGCTATTGAGCAGGAGCTACAGATGTCTTCACAACGCCATTACTCACCGCTTGATCGCTTGCTACTGCAAGCTGATGCAGCTATGCGCACTTTGATTCCCAAGAGCAGTCATGCCAGCCGCCCGTCGCCTGCGCTGGTTGAGCCACACAGCACAGTCGACGCACAACACACTAAGCATATTGCCGGTTTAATGCGCATTAACCACACCGGCGAAGTCTGCGCTCAAGCTTTATACCAAGGCCAAGCGCTGACAGCCAAATTGCCGCATATTCGCGAGCAAATGGAACATGCGGCTGAAGAAGAAGTGGACCATTTAGTGTGGTGTGAACAGCGCATCCATGAACTGGGCAGCCACACCAGCGTACTGAACCCACTGTTTTATGGTTTATCTTTTGCCATCGGTGCAACCGCTGGAGCCATCAGTGACAAAGTCAGCTTAGGTTTTGTTGCTGCAACTGAAGAGCAAGTATGCAAACACTTGGATGATCACTTACAACACATTCCAGCAGATGATCCTAAATCGCGCGCTATTTTGCAGCAAATGCGCCTCGATGAAGAAGAACATGCCAATGTCGCACTGGATGCCGGCGGCTATCGTTTTCCAGCACCGATTAAATTCGGTATGAGCTTAATGGCTAAAGTCATGACAGCCAGCACCTACCGCATTTAGCTGCACCAACACGGCATCTGCCAGCAATAAAAAAGGCGCTTATACACAGCGCCTTTATGCTTATAGATACGACTAACGCTGTGTTTGTACCATATTACGCCCGTAAAAAATCTCCAGCATTTCATGACGTAAACGCTCTTCTACATCGCGGCGCTGCTCATACGATAAGCTGCGTGTTGCATCACCAAACAAATAATCATCCAGCTCAAAATCCTTGAGTAGCATTTTAGTATGAAACAAATGCTCTTGATACACGTTCACATCCGTCATTTGATAAGCAGAACGTGTGTCTTTAGATAAATAATTCTGAATCGAATTAATTTCGTGATCAATAAAGTGCTTACGCCCTTCTACATCGCGGGTAAATCCACGCACACGATAATCAATCGTGACAATATCTGAATCAAACTGATGGATCAGGTAATTCAACGCCTTAAGCGGAGAGATCACACCACAGGTGGACACATCGATATCAACGCGGAAGGTCGATAAACCATCCACCGGATGAATCTCTGGATAAGTGTGCACAGTGATATGGCTCTTATCCAGGTGCGCTAAAATCGTTTCAGGCAAGGGACCTGGAGACTCTTCAATTTGACTCGCCGTGGGTTCAACCGGCTCCTCAGAAATCAGAATTGTCACACTAGCGCCTTGTGGCTCATAGTCTTGACGGGCGATATTCAAAATATTGGCGCCGATAATCTCAACCACATCGGTCAAAATTTGCGTTAAACGCTCAGCATCATATTCTTCATTGATATAGCCAACGTAAGCTTGCTGATCATCGGTTGTACGCGCATAACTGATGTCGTAAATATTGAAGCTCAAGGTCTTCGTGAGATTGTTGAACCCGTGGAGTTTAAGTTTACTGGTCAACGTTAGATGCTCTTTATT
>JAAZJF010000110.1 GCA_012800475.1 Gammaproteobacteria bacterium | reverse complement strand
CTCAAAACTGGTTTTGCTCGCGATATCGTCTTAATGAAAGCCGTGGGTATCAACCCTGTTGTGGTCCATGGTGGCGGGCCACAAATTGCAGACCTTTTGAAGCGTCTTAATATCGAAAGCCGTTTCGTCGAAGGTATGCGCGTCACTGATGGCCAGACCATGGACGTGGTTGAAATGGTGCTCGGCGGTCAGGTCAATAAAGATATCGTCAACCTGATCAACAGCCACGGCGGCAGCGCCATTGGTTTAACCGGTAAAGATGCACGCCTGATCCGTGCGCGCAAACTCACAGTGACGCATCAAGATGCGGATATGAATGAGCCAGAGATTATTGATATTGGCCAGGTCGGTGAAGTGGCCAGCGTTAATACTGATCTGTTGGATATGCTGGTTAAGGGCGACTTTATCCCCGTGATTGCCCCCATTGGCGTCGGTCCAAATGGCGAGTCTTACAATATCAACGCGGACTTGGTTGCGGGTAAAGTAGCGGAAGCGCTGCACGCAGAAAAGCTGATGTTGCTCACTAACATTGCGGGCTTGATGGATAAACAAGGCAATGTATTGACCGGTTTAAATACTGCTCAAGTGGATGAGTTGATTGCGGACGGCACCATTTACGGCGGTATGTTACCGAAAATCCGTTGTGCTTTAGATGCGGTACAAGGTGGTGTGCACAGTGCGCATATTATTGACGGGCGAGTGCCCAATGCGGTTTTGCTGGAGATTTTTACCGATCATGGTGTCGGTACGTTAATTACTGACAATTGATGTTGTAAGTTGTAGCCCGTGTCATAACTGTAACTGATACGCCCGCACTGAACATGCGGGCGTAATCATTTTACTCGGCGCTAGCGTCGCTAATCATGGCGTTATACTCATCGGTAAAGAAGAACTTCTCTTCACCAAACGCGGGTACTAAATCATCGTACCAAGTCGCGTTTTCATCGTATTTCGCAAAGAAAGTCTGCTGGACCCAATCAGGATTACGACCCTGAATAAAGCGCAACACAAAGACTTTTTCGCCATTGAGCTCAATAATACTTTGAATCTCAACTTTACCAGGACCCGCACTCATCGATGGACCACGGGCCGTACGTGCCAAGCCCGATACTTGCTGAATGGCTTCACGGTAAATTTCAAAGGCACGCACTAAAGGCACTTCAAAGTAGCGCTTGGCACCGGTATCACGCTCAACAAACATGTAATACGGAATAATGCCTAAACGCACTTGCGTACGCCACATGCGCACCCATACATCTGGATCATCGTTAATATGCTGCACCAGCGGTGCTTGCGCACGGATCACTGCACCGGTGGCACGAATCCGACGAATCGCTTCACGCACAATGGGGGTTTCCATTTCACGCCAGTGGTTAAAGTGCGCCATAATCGCGATGTGTTTCCCGGCATCAACCAGTCTTTTAAACAGGTCGAGTAGCTCTTGTGCATCATCGTCAGTGACAAAACGCTGCGGCCAGAAGGTGAGCGCCTTGGTACCAATACGTACGGTTTGCATATGCTCAAGCTCAGGTTTGAGCAGCGGCTCCAGATAATTCACCACGTGGCGAGTTTTCATCACCATCGGATCACCACCGGTAATCAACAGGTCAGTGATATTTTTATCTTGAGCTAAATAGCGGTGTAAAGAATCCGCTTCGTTACTGGCAAAACGCAATTCCTTATCACCAATAAACTGCGCCCAACGGAAGCAGAACGTACAGTAACTGTGGCAAATCTG
>JAAZJF010000109.1 GCA_012800475.1 Gammaproteobacteria bacterium | reverse complement strand
TTGAGAGCTACATGTGGGAAGAGAAACGTTTATTCCCCAACGCTGACTTCTTCCATGCTTCTGCGTATCGCTTTATGGGTATTCCGACCGAACTGTTTACCCCGATCTTTGTTTGCTCGCGGGTTACAGGTTGGGCTGCGCATATTTTTGAGCAGCGTGCTAATAACCGTATCATTCGCCCAAGTGCTGAATATACGGGTGAAGAGCAGCGTCCTGTACCAGCAATTGGCGATCGCTAAGCGTTTGAGCGCTGCATAGCCGAGTCAAAACCAGCCCTGCACAACAGGGCTGGTTTTTGCACTTGCGCTCTGTGCGTTCCCCTTGTCTTGACCTGATGGATTTTAAAACGTTATGAATACCCAATTCCGTAAAAAACTACCCGGCACCGCACTCGATTATTACGATGTGCGTGAAGCGGTTGATGCCATTGAACCGGGCGCTTATGCCAAGCTGCCTTACACATCACGCGTCTTAGCCGAAAACTTAGTACGCCGCTGCGAGCCCAGTGAGCTTACGGATTCGCTTAAGCAACTGATTTATCGCAAGTCTGATTTAGATTTCCCTTGGTATCCAGCGCGCGTTGTGTGCCACGATATTTTAGGCCAAACAGCGCTGGTTGACCTCGCTGGTTTACGTGATGCGATTGCTGAGCAAGGCGGTGATCCGTCTAAAGTGAACCCAGTGGTTCCTACTCAGTTGATTGTTGACCACTCGTTAGCTGTTGAGTGTGGTGGCTTTGATCCAGACGCCTTTGAGAAAAACCGTGCCATTGAAGATCGCCGCAACGAAGACCGTTTCCACTTTATTGAGTGGACCAAAACTGCGTTTAAAAACGTTGATGTGATTCCAGCCGGTAACGGCATCATGCACCAAATCAACTTGGAGAAAATGTCTCCAGTGATTCAGGCGCGTGACGGTGTCGCTTTCCCAGATACCTGTGTTGGTACGGACAGTCACACCCCCCACGTTGATGCGTTGGGTGTGCTGGCTATTGGTGTCGGTGGTTTGGAAGCAGAAACAGTGATGCTGGGCTTGCCATCGATGATGCGCCTACCCAATATCGTGGGTGTTGAGTTGTTAGGTCAGCGCCAGCCAGGCATTACTGCCACTGATATCGTTCTAGAGTTAACTGCGTTCTTACGTAAAGAGCGTGTGGTCGGTGCTTACCTTGAGTTCTTTGGTGATGGTGCAGCGAGTCTGTCAATTGGCGACCGCGCAACCATTTCTAATATGACCCCAGAATACGGCGCGACTGCTGGTATGTTCTATATTGATGGACAAACCACTGAGTACTTAACCTTGACCGGTCGTGAGCCAGAGCAAGTTAAACTGGTGGAAAACTACGCCAAAGCGACCGGATTGTGGGCTGATGACTTAAAAGAGGTTCAGTACGAGCGTGTTTTAACCTTTGATCTGTCCAAAGTTGGCCGCAACATGGCCGGTCCTTCTAACCCGCATGCATTGGTGTCAACCAGTGACTTGGCCTCTAAAGGCATTGCTGGCGCGTGGGAAAAAGAAGAAGGCTTAATGCCCGATGGCGCAGTGATTATCGCTGCCATTACCAGCTGCACTAACACCAGTAACCCACGTAACGTAGTTGCTGCGGCATTGGTTGCGCGTAAAGCCAATGAGTTAGGCCTTGAGCGTAAGCCTTGGGTTAAAACGTCCTTTGCTCCAGGTTCTAAAGTGGCTGAGCTGTACCTTAAAGATGCCAACTTGCTGGAAGAGTTGGAGCAGTTAGGCTTTGGTATTGTTGGTTTTGCCTGCACCACCTGTAACGGTATGAGCGGTGCGTTGGATCCAGTGATTCAGCAAGAAATCATTGATCGTGATCTGTACGCTACCGCTGTATTGTCCGGTAACCGTAACTTTGATGGTCGTATTCACCCCTATGCCAAGCAAGCATTCTTAGCTTCACCACCTTTGGTGGTTGCCTATGCGATTGCTGGTACCATCCGTTTCGATATCGAAAAAGATGCGCTGGGTCACGACAAAGATGGCAACCCCATCACGCTCAAAGACCTGTGGCCAACCGATGCTGAGATTGACGCCATTGTCGCAGCCAGCGTGAAGCCGTCGCAGTTTAACCAAGTCTACATTCCGATGTTTGACTTAGGTTCGATCACGCAGTCGCCCAGTCCTTTGTATGACTGGCGTCCGATGAGTACCTATATCCGTCGTCC
>JAAZJF010000108.1 GCA_012800475.1 Gammaproteobacteria bacterium | reverse complement strand
GCGCTGGGCATCGGTGGCGGTGTCTTATTGCTGGCGGTGTTAAGCATGCTGGTCACGCCGGCTGCTGTGATTCCACTGCACGGCTTAGTGCAGCTGGGTTCGAATGCCAATCGTGCTGTATTCACGGCACGTTATATCCATTGGCCGTCATTGTATTGGTTTGCGCCCGGCGTAGTGGTGGGCGCACTTTTAGCTAGTGTGTTGTTGGTGCAGTTACCGTCTTGGTTATTGCAACTGAGTATCGCCAGTTTTATTTTGCTGCTGTGCTGGGGTCCGCCGGTGCCAGCCATTGCTACGCGCGCATTGGGCACTTTTATTGCAGCTGCTCTGACGACGCTACTCAGCCATTTTGTCGGCGCTACAGGGCCGTTGGTCGCAGCTTTTATCAAACAGCAACAGCACGGTCAGCGCCAAGCCACAGTGGCTACTTTTGCCGCGGCCATGACCTTACAGCATGCGCCTAAAATGCTCGTGTACAGTGTGGCTGGTTTTGTGTTTTATGAATGGCTGCCCTTGGCTTTGGCGATGATTTTAGCGGGGGTGGTTGGGACTCAGCTCGGCTTAAAAGTACTCTTTAAAACCTCAGATCAGCGTTTTTCCCAAGTCTTTAATCTGCTCCTGACAGCCCTAGCTTTGCGCCTGATTTGGCAAGCATTCAGTACACTTTGATTAATCTATACACAGCGACTGCCTTTGCTGCAGACGCCCGCTATACTGTGCGGCAGATTTATTCATTGTTGTTGTATCGACTCAAAGCAGCTTCTTGGTCTGCTGAGCATTGTAATCAACCCTTATTAAAGGATGCACATGTTAACTATTTCTGCACAATCCGTCTTGTTGGCGGGCGCTACCGGTGTCTACCTTGTGGTCGTGGGTGGGCTGTTATTAAAGCGCAGCTTGCACAAGTTTGAAGCCCGCATCCCGCGTCCCTTTATCACCATGCTGCAGATTGCTATTGCTTCAGGTGTGGTGTTTGCCTTGGCTTCAGTGCCCAGCTATGTGGGACGCATTGTTAGCTCAGAAGTCTTGCCGTTTGTTATGCCGTATACGCCTGTTCTATTTGTGGTGAGCTTTGTTGCGACCATTCAAAAGCTACAGTCATCGCGCAGCGGTCGTTATCAAGCCGCGGTAGCATTATGGTTGGCGGCGTTGATTAGTGCGATATTTGTTGTGGCGCAAGTGATAGTACGTGCGGTATGGGGCGTTTAAGGTTCAAACAGTGCGGCTGTGTTAGCGGTTTTGATGATAGAACTGCGCTGTTGGATTGAAATGCCGTGCACTGTGGACGCTCTCTGAACATTAGAGTCTATGGGGTTGGTAAATCGACCGAACGTCGTAAAGCCATCGCAGTATATTCTGCTAATATCATGCGCCTAAAATAACCTTGGGGATGATCATGCGAATCAAAAAATGGCTGTTATGCAGCGCTGCTTGCTTAGCTTTGAGTGCTGCACCGACTTTTGCTCAAGAAACACGTGAGTTTTCTGTGTCAACTGTATTATCTGATGCTTTCCCTTGGGGGCAAGCGGCAGAGAAGTGGGCTGAGTTGGTCAAGGAGCGTTCTGAAGGTCGCATGACGCTAAAGGTTTACCCTAACGCGCAGTTGGTGTCTGGTGATCAGACCCGTGAGTTTTCTGCGATGCGCAGCGGCTTGATTGATATGGCGGTGGGCTCAACGATTAACTGGTCAACTCAAGTGCCGGAAGTCAATTTGTTCTCTTTGCCTTTTTTGATGCCCGATAACGCTGCAGTGGATGCCATTACGCAAGGCGCGGCCGGTACCATGGTATTTGATGCTATTGAAAAGCGCGGCGTGATGCCTTTGGCATGGGGTGAAAATGGTTTTCGTGAGATCTCTAACTCGCGTGGAGTGTTGCGCGAGCCAGCTGATCTCAAAGGTTTAAAAGTACGGGTGGTGGGCTCGCCGTTATTTTTAGATACCTTTAATGCTTTAGGCGCGAACCCTACGCAAATGAGCTGGACCGATGCTTTACCTGCTCTGACCACTGGCGCTGTGGATGGGCAAGAAAACCCGCTGGCGGTGTTTGATGTGGCTCGTGCTGATCGTGCCAGTCAAAACTACTTGACGCTTTGGCATTATATGAATGATCCACTGATCTTTGGTGTCAGCAAACGCGTGTGGTCAACGCTGCCTGCTGCGGATCAAGAGTTGCTCAAGCAAGCCGCAATTGATGCCGGTGCTTGGGAAATTGAAAAATCCCGTTCTGAATTAGATACGACCTTGCAAGGGATTCGTGAGCGTGGTGTTGAAGTCACTGAACTTACCGATGAGCAGCATCAAGCTTTTGTGGATGCAACGCAAAAAGTCTATGAGAAATGGACGCCGCGCATCGGTAAAAAGCTCGTTGAAACTGCGCAAGACGCCATTCAAAACCGCTAATTTCTACTCACCTTTAGACCTCGATAAAAGTGCCAAGCACTCTTGTCGAGGCCCAGTCTGTCTGGTTGCCATTCCCTATGTCAAAAAAACGCATTTCCCTAGAATCTTGGCTGGGCATTATCGCTTTGGTAGCGATGAGTCTAATTAGCCTAGCGAACGTTGTGGTGCGTTATGCCACCAACGCTTCTTTTGCTTTTACTGAAGAGTTTTCGGTGTTTTTAATGGTGGTGCTGGCCTTTTCCGGTGCTGCGGTTGCCGCGCGCAGTAATGAGCATATTCGCATCACCTTGTTGGAAAACTATTTAGGGCGAGCAGGGCGGCGCATTGTGTATGTCCTGCAGTGGCTAGGCACTGTGGTGGTGCTGGGGTTGGTTGTTTGGTACGGCGCGCTGCTCACTTATGAAGAATATTCGTGGGAATCATTGTCCCCAGGCTTGGGTTATCCGACTTGGATTTATCTGATTTGGTTGCCGGTTTTAGCTAGCGCTATCATTGTGCGCTGCACACAAAACCTTGTTGATCGTTTACGTCATGGCGATCCTGCCATAGGGGCAGAGCAATGAGTCCGGATATCTGGTTGTTAATCGTTTTTGGTGCCTGCCTGCTGGTCGGTATGCCGGTTGCTTTTGCGTTGGGTTTAGGCGGTGCTGCTGCGATTGTTGCGGGTCTATCGCCCGATATGCTGGCCACATTGGGGACTAACACCTATAACAGTGTTGCTAAATACCCCTTGATTGCGATCCCGTTGTTTATTTTGACGGGTATTATTTTTGAGCGGGCCGGGGTTGCCGCCAGTCTGGTGAACTTTGCGCAATCGTTGATTGGCCGCAGGCATGGTGGCCTCGCCTTGGTGGCGGTATTGGTGTGCTTGATTATGGGCGGTATGAGTGGCTCAGGGCCGGCTGATGCAGCGGCAGTGGCGATGGTGATGTTACCCAGCATGACCAAGGCCGGTTACCCGCGGCCGTTCTCGGCCTCGTTAATTGCCGCAGCGTCCTCTACGGCAATTTTGATTCCACCCTCCATTGCACTGATTTTGTATTCAGTGATGATGCCAGGTTTAGATTTACGCGCACTCTTTGCGGCAGGTTTATTTCCAGGCTTATTGGCTGGCGCATCTTTGTTGGTGCCCGCGTACTTCTTGGCACGACGTAACGGCTGGGAGACAGTTAAAAGCTCAGATGAAGCTTTGCCATCGGTGCGCTCAAGCTTTGTTAAAGCCATTCCCGCTTTATTGGCGCCGGTGATTATTTTAGGTGGCTTGCGTTCAGGCTTATTTACGCCGACGGAAGCGGCGGTTGTAGCGGTGACCTATGGCTTGGTGATTGGTGCTTTTATTTATCGCGAACTGACGTGGTCAAGCCTGATCGATATGCTTAACGAGGCGGTGAAAATCTCTGGCGTGGTGCTGATTATTATTGCCTTGGCAGGTATTTTTGCTTGGGCTGGCACAACTTTAGGCACTTTTACCCGTTTAGCCGATACTATTTTGGCTATTTCTGACAACTCACTGATGTTGCTGTTATTGGTGATGCTGCTGGTGCTGTTAGCGGGAATGTTGCTGGATGCGATTTCCATCTATTTGATTTTGACGCCCATTTTAGTGCCATTAATCCAGTATTTTGAATGGAATCCGGTGTGGTTTGGTATTTTGCTGGCGATGAATATTGCCATTGGCCAATTCACCCCGCCTGTGGCAATTAATCTGATGGTCACCACTAAAGTTGCCAATATCCGCCTTGAGGAAACTTTTGGCTGGGCGATGTTGTTTATGGTGACGATGTTCAGTGCGCTATTGCTGGTGTTGTTTTTCCCGCAAATAGCCCTGTGGTTGCCTGAGTATTTGGGGTATTCAACGACCTAATCAAAAGACGAAGCCTGCTCTGCGACATACGTCTGCGGAGTAGGAGAGTCTGTTTGATGAGCTCATGGGGTGCTGTAACAGCCATTTGAGTTGGCCAAGAGCTTAAACTTTATTTTAATCCAGACAGCAAAAAGCCCCATGGTTAGGGGCTTTAAGCGTTTTGATTGGTGCCCAGAAGAAGACTCGAACTTCCACGCCCTTGCGAGCACTAGCACCTGAAGCTAGCGTGTCTACCAATTCCACCACCTGGGCATCGAAAACAACACATTAAGTTTGTTTCCGTGGTACAACGTGCATTACATAACGTTGTGGCCGCGAACTATACGGCCGAAAAAAGAACTTGTAAACCCCCGTGCGCTAAAAAATCTGTTAAATTAGGCACGTAATTTGGTGATGTGAACAATTATTTGCGTCACCTTCTAATTTTGTAAAGTAAGGTGAATTTAATTTGACAGCCGATTGGCAATCCCTCGACCCTGAGGCCGCTCGTGAAGCGGAAAAATACGATAATCCCATTCCTAGCCGAGAACTGATTTTACATCACTTGGCCGAGCGTGGTGCTCCAGCAGCACGTGAGCAGTTAGCTGCAGAATTTGGTTTAACATCAGAAGAAGATCTTGAGGCGTTACGTCGTCGCTTGCGAGCGATGGAACGTGATGCGCAGGTGGTCTACACCCGTCGCGGTGCTTATGCGCCGGTAGATAAGCTGGACCTTGTGGTGGGCCGCGTCAGTGGTCACCGTGATGGTTTTGGCTTTTTAATTCCTGATGATGGTGGTGATGATTTATTTTTAAGCCCCACACAGATGCGTTTAGTCTTTGATGGTGACCGTGCTCTGGC
>JAAZJF010000107.1 GCA_012800475.1 Gammaproteobacteria bacterium | reverse complement strand
TTATCGCGCACGATAATCACTTCCTGACCATCGACAATATTGGTGTGCGACAAATCCAAATGAAAAATCTCATTGACGTTAACCAAGGGAAAAGCAAAAGCTTGATTGGCCAGCATCACCATTAAGGTCGGCATAATTGCTAAGGTTAATGGGACTTTAATCACCACCTGCGAGCCTTGACCAGGTGTGGAGTACACATTCACAGTGCCATTGAGCTGGGCGATCTTGGTTTTCACCACGTCCATGCCCACACCACGTCCAGATACATCCGATACTTCAGTTTTAGTCGAAAAACCTGCGGCAAAAATCAAGTTATAACATTCAAGATCGGTGAGGCGCTCCGCGGCTTCTTTATCGAGCATGCCTTTCTCGATAGCTTTATTGCGCAACATATCAGCGTTCATGCCTTTACCGTCATCGGTAATGGTCAATTGAATATGATCGCCTTCTTGGCTGGCGGCTAAAATCACACAGCCTTCAGGCTCTTTACCCGCAGCCACACGATCTTCTGGCGACTCAATACCATGGTCCACAGAGTTACGCACTAAGTGCACCAGCGGGTCGGCTAAAGCTTCAACCAGATTTTTATCCAGGTCGGTTTCTTCACCCACCAACTCCAAACGAATTTGCTTTTTCAAACTGCGCGCCATATCACGCACTAATCGAGGGAAACGCCCAAAGACTTTCTTAATAGGCTGCATCCGCGTTTTCATCACGGCTGCTTGCAAGTCTCCAGTGACCACATCGAGATTGGCGACGACTTTTGACATGGTTTCATTGCCGCTATCAGCGCCCAAACGCACCAAGCGGTTACGCACCAACACCAACTCACCAACCATATTCATAATGTCGTCGAGGCGCGCAGTATCAACCCGCACTGTTGTCTCAACTTCAGGGGCTGGCGCACGCGCCACTGCACGACGCTCTGGGCTGGCGTAGTTCGACTCAGGCTTGGCTGCGGCTTTAGGCGCAGCTTGAGCCGCAGGCTTGGCAGAAGCTGCAGGTGTTGCTGTCGATGCTGACTGAACTGGCGCAGCCTCTGGAGCGGCATGGCTCTGCGCGACTGATGTTTGAAATTGACCTTTGCCGTGCAACTCATCCAATAGTGCCTCAAACTCATCGTCACTGATCACCGATGGGTCTAAGGGTTCATCTGCGGGTTGTGGCGTCGCAACTGGATCGGACTGTGCGTCATCGGCATTGGCTTGTGTATTGAACTTGCCTTCACCGTGCAACTGATCAAGCAAAGCCTCAAACTCATCATCCGTGATTTGATCGGCATCCGCCACAGCGCCACTGGGCGCCTCAAATGGCATTTCTTCTTGTGCATCGACAGGACTTGATGGGCTGTTTGCTGGACCATGCAATTGATCCAACAAGGCTTCAAACTCATCGTCAGTAATCATATCGCTATCAGACGCAGACGCAGCACTGTCAGCCGTTGGCGCAATGGCATCAAGCAGCTGGTCAAACTCGATATCGGCTGCATCATCGCTATCTGCAGATACAGCAACCTGCTCCACTTCAGCACTCTCTGGCTGAGCCAAGACAGTCAAAGCAGCCAGTAACTCATCGGTTGCCGGCGTTAAAGGTAAACCTTGACGCACTTCTTGGAACATTTCATTGACACTATCGAGCGCTTCAAGCACCACATCCATCAGGTCCGGTGTGACACGACGCTCGCCTTTGCGCAAGATATCAAAGACGTTTTCAGCGATATGACAACAGGCCACCAATTCATCGAGTTGCAAGAAGCCCGCACCGCCTTTCACAGTATGAAAGCCGCGAAAAATCGCATTGAGCAGATTCATATCATCCGGACTGCCCTCCAGCTCAACGAGCTGTTCGGAAAGCAATTCTAGAATCTCGCCTGCCTCCACTAAAAAGTCTTGGAGGATCTCTTCATCTGCATCAAAGCCCATGTGTATCCCTCTTAAAACCCTAAACTAGAGAGCAAGTCATCAACGTCAACTTGATCCGTGACCACATCATCGCGTGTTTGCGCATGCATCTGTGGGCCTTCACCGGCGCTGCTGTTTTTGTCTTTAGTGTGCTTTTTACGCAAGTCTTCACTTGAGTGCTCAATGCCTGCCACTCGATCCACTTGCCCTGCCATCACGCACAACTTCACTAAATTAGTTTCAATATCAGCAATCAAAGTCATCACGCGTTTAATCACTTGACCGGTCAAGTCTTGAAAACCTTGCGCCATCATAATGGCGTTTAAATTAGCTGATAGCTGATCACTGTCATGCAAACTGCGCGATAAAAAGTCAGCGACACGCTTAGCCAATACGCGAAACTCTTCAGCCTGCATATCACGGCGCATAAAACGCTGCCAATCTTCAATCAAGCTTTGCGCCTCATAACTGATGTAAGTGACCAATGGCGCGCTCTGCTCCACCAGATCCAGCGCACTATTGGCGGCATCATCGGTTAGGGTGACAACGTACTGCAAACGCTCAGAGGCGTCGGTGATCTGCGACATCTCTTTGGCGTGTGGGTTGCTGGGATCAATATCAAAATCAATAATAGCGGTGTGCAATTCTCGCGTTAAGCGCCCCACTTCGCGGTATAAGGCGCTTTCTCGCACTTGACTGATTTGCGCAATAATCTGCGCTGCTGCTTCTAAATCACCTTGCTCAAGACTCTGCTGCAGTTGAGGAGCATGCAAAGCGACAGCAGACATAAAGTCGTCTTCACTGCTTTTATCCTTTTCCATAATTTCCTCACCGCTGAATCTCAGCCGTTCACACGTACAAAGATTTTTTCAATTTTGTCTTTCAAAGCTTGTGCCGTGAAGGGTTTGACCACATAGCCATTCACACCGGCTTGCGCTGCAGCAATGATTTGGTCACGCTTTGCTTCAGCAGTCACCATCAACACCGGTAAGTGCTTGAGGTTTTCATCCGCCCGCACTTCGCGCAATAAATCCAGACCGCTCATGATGGGCATATTCCAGTCTGTGACTAAAAAATCAAAATTACCGCTTTGCAACATGGGCAATGCCGTTGCGCCATCATCGGCCTCAGCTGTATTGGTAAAACCAAGGTCGCGTAAGAGGTTTTTGATGATCCGTCGCATTGTTGAGAAGTCATCAACAATGAGGATTTTCATATTTTTATCCAAACCAACCTCCAAGCTATATTAAGTCAGTCAATACCGTCTTAAGACCGCATGCTGATATCAATTATTCATATTAAACACAGTGTCGTATTTATTCGCGCCAATGCGCCAAACGCGCTCTTAGGCGGGCTGCACACTGGCTGTGTATTTGGCTCACACGTGATTCACTCACACCGAGCACTTCACCAATTTCTTTTAAATTCAGCTCTTCATCATAATACAGCGACAGCACCAAACGCTCGCGTTCAGGCAAACCTTCAATGGCATCCGCTAAAGCTTGCTTAAAATGCACCTGCTCAACATCACGCCCCGGTTCGTGCTGGGTGCTGTGCGTATTAAACTGATCGCCTTCATCGAGCAAGTCATCAAAACTGAATAAACGGCTGCCTTGGGTATCATTTAAAATAGAGTAATATTCATCGAGGTTAAGATTAAGTTCGGCCGCAACCTCTAAATCTTTAGCGTCCTGCCCTGTTCGCGCCTCAATGGTGCGCACTGCATCTGTGACCATACGTGCATTACGATGCACTGAACGGGGGGTCCAATCCCCTTTACGCAATTCATCAAGCATCGCACCACGAATACGGATACCGACAAAAGTATCGAAACTGGCGCCCTTACTGGCGTCAAATTTTTTCGCAGCTTCCAGCAAGCCAATCATCCCAGCCTGAATTAAATCTTCAACTTGGACACTCGCAGGCAAACGCCCCAACATATGATAGGCAATGCGCTTCACCAAGGGTGCATGCTGCTCAACGAGGTTTCCTTGCTCATCGGCTGCTCGCGCTGTGCTGTACATCTGCAGACCTTTAGCTCTTGTCATGCATGCTATTCCATTCCAGTGTGGTTAACTAACCGCTCCACAAAAAACTCTAAATGTCCACGCGGCGTGCGCGCTAAAGGCCAATTGTCGATTTGCTCGGCCATGGCTTTAAACGCCAGAGAACATTTAGCGCGTGGAAACGCATCATACACTGCACGCTGCTTCTGTACCGCTTTGCGCACCATTTCATCGTATGGCACAGCGCCCAGATATTGCAGCGTCACGTCATCTAAAAAACGCTCAGTGACCTTAACCAGCTTATTAAACAAATGACGCCCTTCCTGTGGGCTGTGAGCCATATTGGCCAGCACACGAAAACGCGTCATCGCGTGATTGCGATTGAGTAATTTAATTAATGCATAAGCATCCGTAATCGATGTAGGCTCATCGCACACCACCATAATCACTTCTTGTGCGGCTTGGACAAAGCTGGTGACTGAATCACCAATGCCTGCAGCCGTATCAATGACTAACACATCAATATTATCGCCCAGCTCGCTAAAGGCTTGGATTAATCCAGCGTGCTGCATGGGCGTCATCTCGACCATACTTTGCGTGCCTGAAGAGGCCGGTACAATCTTGATACCGCCAGGACCTGTCAATAACACGTCACGCAAATCACAGCGGCCATCCATCACATCAGCTAGCGTATGGGTGGGTGTTAACCCGAGCAGAACATCCACGTTGGCTAAGCCAAAGTCGGCATCAAGCAACACCACCTTACGGCCTAAAGCTGCTAAAGCAACGGACAGATTCACCGACACATTGGTCTTACCCACACCACCCTTGCCTCCCGTTACGGCAATCACTTGAACGGGTTGTGTTTGTTTGCTGGTCATTTTATTTAATACCTTACTCACTCAACTCTAACCGACATAGTGTGCGGCGGATGGGGATACTGCGTGCATATGCGTCATCATATCGTCAGCAGGCTCTTGTGCGCTTTGCAGCTCAACAGCATGCTCGATCAAATCTTGGTTACGCGATACCTGTATATCATCAGGTATCTTGGGGCCGTCGGTAGTATAAGCCACAGGCAGATTATGGCCAATCGCCATACCTAACACCTCACCTAGACTCATCGCCTCGTCTGTTTTAGTAATGATGCAGCCTGCAATACCACAACGTTTATAAGCATGCCAAGCAGCTTTCAGCACCTGGGCTTGGCTGGTTGCTGGCAAGACTAAATAATTTTTTGCAGCCACACCGGGCGCTGCTAAGTTATCCAACTGCAAACCCAATGCTGGATCGCTGGCTGGTAAACCTGCGGTGTCGACCAATACGACGCGCTTATGCGCCAAGGGCTTTAATGTATCAGCTAAGGTTTCACCCTCAGCCACATAACTCACAGGAATATTTAAAATACGACTCAAAGTTTTCAACTGCTCTTGAGCACCAATACGGTAGCTGTCCATGCTGACTAAAGCGATACCGTGCACACCGTGCTCCAGTACATAACGCGCCGCAAGCTTAGCTAAGGTTGTAGTTTTACCAGCGCCTGCAGGCCCGACTAAAGCAATAACACCACCTTCAGCCATCGGCTCTGTGTGCGGTGTGCGAATGGTGTGCGCTAAGAATGTTAACGCCATCTGCCACGCTTGTTCTTGATCTTGCTCATGTGCCACGCGTTCTAATACGGAACGGGCCAAATCAGTCGGCAAACCCATTTTCTGTAAACGCTGCCACAGCACCGCATGCACTGGCTGCTGCGTACGCATTGAGTCCCAGGCCATATTGCCCAACTGCGCCTCAAGCATTTCACGCAAACTGTTCAACTCGGAACGCATAGCGGCCATATCACCATTATTGCTGTGGCTCTGTGCAGCTGGTTGGCTATAGGCACTCTGGCTCGCAGGATTTACACGCTGCATCACTTCTTCAAGCAATTGACGATTCTGACCGCCCGCACCCGCCTCTTGGCGCTCTTGCAGGCTCACGTGTGCTTGTAAGATTTGTGCTTGGGTTTTGCGCAACTCAGCTTCAAGTGCTGGATTGGCACGGGTTACCGTAGGCTGAGCCTGATAATCAAGGGCTGCGGTCAACTCAACACCACCGGCAACACGACGCGTCGAAATAATAGACGCATCAGCACCTAACTCTTCACGTACGCGGTTCATTGCTTGGCGCATGTCTGCTGCGAAATATCGTTTGACCTGCATAAGTCAGCCCTCGATCAATTTTGTCCTACCGTTGCCACGATAGTGACTTGCTTATTGTCTGGTATCTCTTGATACGCCAGCACATACATATTAGGTACGGCTAAGCGAGCAAAACGCGACATCATGGCTCGAATCTGTCCAGCGACTAAAAGCACCACTGGTTTACCTAGCATTTCCTGACGTTGCGCTGCCTCTATCAGAGACTTCTGTAGTTTCTCTGCCATCCCAGGTTCAAGCAATACACCTTCACTTGAGCCTTGTCCGGCCTTCTGCATACTACTAAGCAATATCTGTTCCAACCTTGGTTCTAATGTGATGACAGGCAGCTCTGGCTCAAGCCCCACAATGCTTTGCACGATTGCACGCGATAACGCAACGCGCACTGAAGAAACGATAACGTCAGGATCTTGACTGCGCGTCACCGTCTCGGCGATGGCTTCAGCAATGCTGCGAATATCTCTGACGGGCACTTGTTCTTGCAATAAACTCTGCAAAATGCGCAATAAACTAGACAAGGTCACCATGCCTGGCACCAGCTCTTCGGCCAGTTTAGGTGAGCTTTTCGCCAAGACTTGCATCAATTGCTGCACTTCTTCATGCCCGAGCAGCTCATGCGCATGTTTATTGAGAATCTGATTGAGATGCGTGGCCACCACAGTACTGGTATCCACCACGGTATAACCTAAAGACTGCGCTTGATCACGTTGACTGGGCTCAATCCACACTGCTTCCAAGCCAAAAGCCGGATCAACAGTATCGATCCCATTGAGCGTGCCAAAAACTTGACCTGGGTTAATCGCCAGCTCACGCTCCGGGTAGACCTCAGCTTCAGCCACAGTGACGCCCATTAAAGTCAGGCGATAGACATTGGGCAATAAATCTAAATTGTCGCGTATATGCACCGAGGGCATCAAAAAGCCGAGGTCTTGAGATAGCTTTTTACGCACCCCCTTAATACGTGCTAAAAGTTGGCCGCCTTGATTGCGATCCACCAAAGGAATCAAACGGTAACCGACCTCAAGGCCCACCATATCCACGGGCGTGACATCATCCCAACCCAGCTCACGGTTTTCAGCGGTCACAGGCGCAGGCAGCTGCTCAAGATCACGCTTCTCCTGCTCAACCACAGCCAGTTCTTTATCATTGCCACGCTTCCAAATAAAATACGCACCACCGGCAGCCAGCAAACCCAAGCCAATAAAGGACAGATGCGGCATGCCAGGTACCACGCCCATAGCAATCAAAATAGCCGCAGACACCGCCAAAGCTTTAGGTGAAGCAAACATTTGGCGCTGGATCTGATCCCCCATATCTTCAGAGGTGGTCACGCGTGTCACCATCATTGCTGCTGCAGTGGACAGCAACAACGAAGGCACTTGCGCCACCAAGCCATCACCAATGGTCAGCAATGCATACACCTTAGCCGAATCCATAAAACTCAAATCATGCTGCGCCACACCAATGGCAATACCACCAATCAAGTTGATAAACAAAATCAACAAACCCGCCACCGCATCACCGCGCACAAACTTACTGGCACCATCCATCGAACCATAGAAGTCTGCTTCTTGGGCCACATCACTGCGGCGGATCTTGGCTTGCTCTTGGTCAATCAAGCCAGCGTTGAGATCCGCATCAATTGCCATTTGCTTACCGGGCATGGCATCCAAGGTAAAACGCGCACTCACCTCAGAAATACGCCCCGCACCCTTGGTCACCACCACAAAGTTAATAATCATCAAGATGGCAAAGACCACCGCACCCACCACGTAGTTACCACCAATGACCACCTCACCAAAGGCTTGAATCACTTTACCAGCGGCATCTCCTCCTTCGTGACCGTGCAACAACACCACGCGCGTTGAAGCCACGTTCAAGGACAAGCGCATCAGGGTCGCCACCAGCAAAATCGTGGGAAAGGCTGCAAAATCCAGCGGACGCATGGCATAGACGCTCACCAGCAAGACGATAATGGCGAGGGCAATGTTAAAGGTGAAAAATATATCCAACAGCATGGTTGGAATCGGCAAGGTCATCATGCCTAAAATAACTAACAACAATATAGGCACACCCAAATTGCCCTGCTTGAGCAATCCTACGCCGGTACGCATATTATTTTTGAGTTGCGAGTTATTCACTGACTATTCTCTTTTTCGACTGAGTGCGCATGCACTAAAGGTTGACGCTAAGACTTTCATTCCATTAGGCATGCAATAAACAGTCCACTATATATATAAAGCCTACCATCCAGAACCACAAAGGCTGCCTCAGAGGGCAGCCTTTGTGTATTAGTGTACTTTATTAAGTTTTAACCAATAAAACTCAACAGCACACCCGCAGCAACAGCCGAACCAATCACACCCGCAACGTTCGGACCCATGGCATGCATCAGTAAGAAGTTTTGTGGATTGGACTCCAGCCCCACACGGTTGGATACACGTGCGGCCATCGGTACTGCTGA
>JAAZJF010000106.1 GCA_012800475.1 Gammaproteobacteria bacterium | reverse complement strand
TTGAGCTGTTCAATATCAGCCAGCGCAACTTTTTCCCTTTGCCGGCCCAACACAATTTCGCGAGTCACTGTACAGGATAACCACACGCCTGCCAGCCACATGAACCCAATAAAATCTAAAGGTCGAACGGTGCTGAAACCTAAGGCAAACAAAGCGAGCAAGCCGCCTTGACTCAACACAATAAACAGGACGGTATAGGTGCCCCAGTTGTGCATGAGCCTGCTCTGTTTACCTACATAAAGCGCATACACAACAACCGCAGCACCAGCAAACACCATCATCGCTAAAACAGTCAAAATCTGCATGCAATCACACACTATTCCTTAGGCTTCATTGAATACAAAAATATGGATAAAATATTGCTTTTCATAACTCACTGGCAACATCAGCCAGTTATATGCGCCTGTGATTGGGCCGAGTTTTGATTTTACAGAGGTTTTATTGACCAACAGCATAAAAAAATGATTATCTAGCTGTTCGCCTAGTTTACTTAATCCAACGAATGCGTAACATATAGCGCAGTCAATTGACCATAAGGTCAGTTGCTTCCATCGATACCCATATTAAGGGGAACAATATGAATAATGTTCTAAAATTTTCTGCATTAGCACTGGCTGCTGTTTTAGCAGCAGGTTGCAGCAGCGCGACAAAAGAAACTGAAGCACGCTTAACCGCTGTTGAAGATTCAGTGATGCGTGCACAAGCACGTGCTGATGAAGCGTACAGCAAAGCTGGCGATGCAATGAGCGCTGCTCAAAATGCACAGCAAACAGCTGACGAAGCTAACGAACGCGCTCTGCGTATGTTAGAAAAAGCTAGCCGCAAGTAATTTTACTTGTGCTAGTTAAAAAGCCAACCTCAATAGGTTGGCTTTTTTTATGCTTAGGAGTCTCGCTTACTGTGCATACGCTGCAGTAATTCTGCTTCTGACTGACTCAAACCACAGGACTGCTTAATATCTTCAGTGGTTGCACCCAGTCCCACTAAACGTGCAGCTTGAGTAAAGGATAAACTACTGGGGTCTTTTTGCTCCATGCGCAGGATTTTTTCCGGCAAAGGCGCTACACTTTTCTGCAACTCGTGCAACTCTTCACCCATACGCATACTGCTGGATAAGTAGGACTCTAAACGTCGATTGAGATTTTTCTGTGCTTCTTTTTGCTGCTCAAGTAACTGCGCATGCAGGCTTTCTAAGTGTTGATTTTTTTTCCATAGCATATACACGGCAACACTGTTGCCGACACATATGACAGAAAATACAGCCAACACACTAAGCCACATTATAAGCTTTCCAACTCAGACCATTCTTCATCGCTCATCATTTTTTCCAGTTCGACCAGAATCAATAACTCGCCATTTTTATTGCACACACCTTGGATAAACTTGGCTGCATCTTTATTGCCCACGTTGGGCGCGGTTTCAATCTCAGACTGACGCAAGTACACCACTTCCGCCACGCTATCGACTAAGATACCAATCACTTGTTTATCAATCTCCATGATCACCACACGGGTGTTGTCATCCACTTGCGCCGACTGCAAGCCAAAGCACTCACGCGTATCAATCACGGTCACGACATGACCGCGCAAGTTAATGATACCCAACACATGACTGGGCGCACCGGGTACAGGGGCAATTTCCGTATAGCGCAGCACCTCCTGAACTTGCATCACATTGATGCCATAAGTTTCGTTATCTAAACGAAATGTCACCCATTGTAAAATGGGATCATCGGCACTATGAGCTGATGAGTTTTGCATGATGGTTCCCCTTATTTGAGCACTGCGGCTCATCCTATAATCACAATGTATCAGTGAGCTTTACTCAATACCACTGGGCCGATCGGGTGCAGTTATCAGCTGCGCCAAAACCTGCACATCCAACAAAGCACACATATGCTCTATCACCGTCCCAGCCAGCCAAGCGCGTTGACTGCGCTGCGTGCGCCACTTGACCTGCTCTGGCTCTAAACGAATGGCATGCCGTACTCGATTGACGGCCAAACCCCAATCAAAACCATTAATTGAGATCACATAATTTAAGTCATTGCGCATACCCTCAGTATAGCGCTCTGGCATCACCCAGCGGGCGGTTTCTAAAACTTTTAGATGCCCCTGCGGCGTTTGCAACAGACCTATA
>JAAZJF010000105.1 GCA_012800475.1 Gammaproteobacteria bacterium | reverse complement strand
GGTGCTGTCGGTGTTTTCTGAGGTTTGATAACCGCCGTTTAACCAGGAGTAAATTTGCGCGCCAGCCACGTCAAATTGATAGGTCAGTTCGGATTCAAAACGTGGATTTTTCTGATAAGCCTTGCCCAATGGGCTGCTGTCGTTGGTGTCCACAGGGTCCATCACACCCACAGCAATACGTGCGCCACTCATGACCGGCGAGCGGTAGGTGATCTGTGACGTTGGAAAGGGGTACGGATAACCACTACCGATATTACCAAAGGATACGCCGCCGCCATCTACGAGACCTAAGGTGTCGCTGACTTGACCGTAACCGGCGAGCAACTCATCCAACAAAATATTCGAGCGGGCAAATAAACCAAAATCTTTACCAATCAGCACTTCACCCCACTCACCTGCAGCCGTACCGTAAAACTGACGCACATCGATATCCGTGCCGGTACCATTGTCATCACTGTCATTGATGGTGACCCAAAATGATGAGCGCGCCCCAAGCTTTAAGCCATCAATTTGTTTGCCCATATTGAAGCCAATATAGTTGGGTAAGAAACCCATTTTAATTCGTGTTTGACGACGGTCGAACTGATCCCCTGCACGATCAACTTTGCTGTTCACATAAAAAGCGTTGACGTAACCGTCAGTGGAAAACGTGGTTTCATCTTTGTCATACAGCACAATTTCAGCGAGCGCTGGCGTACTGACCGCTGCAATGGCGCCAGCAAGGGCTAAGGGCATGAAAATATGTTGGGCGATTTTATTGTTATACATGGGCTTTCTCCACAGAAATGGAACAACTGACCTATCAGTCGCTTCGGTAGTGATTATTGAAAGCTCTGGCCGCGACTCATACGCAGCTTTAGTGCGCAACACACCCAACTTGCTAACGCACACTTTAGATGAGCTGCAGCATGCTCCTGAGTCGCTATCCATAAGACCTATACAGCCGCAGCAATACTGCTGACAAAAACGGCTATACAAGCCAATGAAATCAAGCCCATAGATGAACCGCTGCTTTAGATGCAGGCCCTAGGAAGGAGATTCACAACAAGGATGGTGTTCAGCCAAGACAGTATGGCGCTGATCGGGTGTGTCGATGGGTGTGCCGCAGTTGTCTATACGCCAAGGATCACCCGCACCATTGGCGTCATCGATTTACAATTTAACGGGCTTATAGCAGGCTTGAGTCGCAATCAGGTTCAGCTTGATTACTTAAAATGCACCACTGCTGATGCGCCTGCAGTGCCTGGCAATAAGCGTCCAGCTGCTCATCATCAAGCCCCATTTGCGCCTGCACTTCAGCTTGCCAGCCGCTACTTAAACGCTGTTCGCGCCAATGGCGAAAGGCCAATGCACTGAGCTGTTCAACACTCAACTCGCCGCGCGCTAACAACTGGGCCTGCTCAGCAACAGCGGCCAACAACGCAGCGCGGTGCTGGGGTAATTGCGCGTGAAAGTCAGCCAAGCACTGACGTATGGCCTGTATTAAATACGCAGCACTGACTTGGCTCGACTGCACCGCACAGCTCAACCCTTCAAAATCACCTTGCGCATAAGGCAAAACAAAAACCGCATAGCACAGCCCCTGTTCATCACGCAGTGTGCGTTGCAAGGCGCTGTGTAGATGCTGTGCGATCACGCGATTGAGTGGGCGCAGGCGATCCTGTGCGGGGATGCTCTGCGCCGGCAGCGGGATGTAAATGACCAACAAAGCATCTTCACTGCCGCTGTCGTGTACTTGCTGCCACCCCGTTGCAGCCTTGGCTTTGAGTGGTGTTGGCGGCAGCGGCTGCAGACGTTGCCGTGCGGCTTGAGGCAACTGCGCTATACCCGCAGGATCGCCCAACCACAGCGCATATTGCGCGGCGCACGCTAAGTCAATCGCTGCTTCTTGTCTGGGCGCACTCTGAGGTAATGCGCCAGCCAATGCCTGAGGTAAACGCTGCTGCATGCGACGTAACGCAAAGGGCGCGTTCGGCGCGCATGCAGCGGCGGTTAAGGGTTGCTCTAACTGCGTTAAGATCAAGTGCAGCGCCACCGGCAGATACGCGGCTGGGGCGATCACCCGAATAAACAACGTCTGCGCCACGCATTCAGTCTGCCATTGCACCGCGTTATAACGCAGCACTTCGGCAACAGTCGCCAACGCAGCAGGCAAACGCTGCGCGACAGCTTGCGGATCACTCAACGCCCAGCCCCAATAGCACACTGCCAATTGCGGCGCTAAGCCTAGGGGCTGATACTGGCTAAGCCCCGCGGCGCTGTACGCACGGGTTCGGTTTAACTGATCAGATGCAGCTTCTGCGGTGGACGTTGGAGTTGCAGCTCTGGCTGAGATTGAGGCTGAAGTTGCAGCAACAGGCGGCACCAGAATGCTCGGTATACTCCACGCCCAAGCCTGCGGCTCATCTAAAACCACAGGACTCAATGCCGCAGAGCGACACTCCAACTCTAAGGGTAAACCTTGGTTATAACGCCCCGCCACTGTCGCCGCACCGGCCTGCACCTGCACAACCTGCCCCTGTGCAATGGCCGCCAGCACCGCATCCATTGCTGCTAAACATTGCTCTGACACGCCAGGATGGTCTACTGGATCATGTCCATACGCCAGAACCCGTTGCGCACGCTGTAAAGGCTCGGCCAATAACCAGCGATAACGCTGTGCTTGCTGCTCATACACTTGTTGCTGCGGACTGTGCAACTGCTTGCGCCACTGTTCCAGCCAGTGCAGTAAGTGCGCATACAAGTGCGCCTGTTGCGCGGCGGGCGCATCCAATTGCACAGTGAAGACGCCTTGCATCTGTGCACAATAACTCGCACGCACTTTGATTTGCGTGCAGCCCAACTGTTGCGCAGCACTAAAAAAATTCTGTGGCAGTGCTAGGGCTAACGCATGCTGAGTGACCTCTGCTAACTCAGCCAAACCCTGCCCAGCAGTATTCACCGGGATATGCACCAGCAGCGACTCTGTGGCCACCGGCACGTTTAACTGCACCAAGGTTTGATCTGTTAGTTGTAAATCAGGTAGTGACGGTGGCTGCCAATATCGTGGGTGCGCGGTTAAAGGCTGCAACGCCGCTAACACTGGCGCTTGCCACTGCCCCCAACTTTCAGGCACCACCAAGACAATCTTCAGCGCACTGCGCATATACGCCGTGTGCCGAAACTGCGCTAATGCAGCAGCAAAGTTAGCATCATCAATCGGTAACGTATCGCGATGCCCCGCATAAAAGCGCTGTAACGGGTGTTCACCGAGCAAACACGGGGCAATCGCCGCATCCATTAAAATCTGTGGCGCAGCACAATACAGTGCAAATTCTTCATGAATCACTTCGCGCTCGCTGCGCAACATCTCGGGACTGAGGCGTGGCGCGACCAGCATATCTACCAAACGCGCTAAAGCCTGCACAAACAAAGGCGCCTGTATTTGAAAATGAAACAGCGTTTGCTGGGCTTGGGTTTGCGCATTGACATGCCCACCATGGCGCTGAATAAAGGCCATCAATCCATCATCGAGCGCATAATTTTGGCTGCCACGAAACACCAGATGCTCTAAAAAATGCGCCATACCTACATACTCTTTAGGCTCATGGTGGCTGCCAGCCGCACAACTCAAGGCCACAGCGCACTGCTGGGTATCAGCTGCGGATATAACAGTGAGCTCACAGCCTTGCTGCAAAACCTGATGCCAAACAGTGTGTGCTATATCGCTCTGGTGCATATCAACCTCGATCTGAATGCTTCACACAATCTCGAGAGTGCTGCGCTGATGCAATAGTGCTTTAGCACTGATTTAAACACTGCACAGCATATTCTTAGCCAGCACAGCAGCCACACCCAGCATGCTGCAACAGTCACACGCTCTGGAGGTGTAGATACTTTAGTTGCAATAGATCGGTTTAAAAAAACACTAAAGTAGCCTAGCTGGTGAGCCATTATCAGCGTGACACTGCAGATGTTCTTACATCGGTTTAAGAGCGTTATTTGAATAATAAAAGAGTGAGCAAACTATGAAAAAGCTAATGACTGCACTGTGCCTTACCACCTTCATTACTCCAGCTGCTTTTGCTGAACAGTGGTTGACCACCTTAGAAACAGCGACTCCGCAAGAGGGTTATGAGTTGGCAATCAAGTTGTCACGCATGGCTGTTAAATTCACTCAACCTTCGGCGCAAAAACGTACCGAAGTGCGCGCCGAATATGAAACCGATGCCGATAACCTGATCGCCGCTGCGCAGACCGTTGCTACCAACTATCAAACCGTTGCTGCAGCGAATAATTACTGGAGAAAATAATGTCTGAGAGAGGCTTTTTTGTAGGTTGGTCTTGAGCCTAAAAACTATCAGATGGGTGCAGATGTATTATTAATGTATGGCGCTTGCAGCTAGTGGGCGGGGTGAAGAGCAAGATGCGTGCGATTTAGAACCAGATGAGTGCAGGCCGTACCTCGTGCATGCTGCTATTCCCTCCACGGAGCGTCCCGCTCCAAGTCGGGCGCTACGCCATCCATGGCTTCGCTTGACGCAGCACACACGAGGTACTTGTTGATCATTTGTGTGGTTGGGGAGTTTGTGGTGTGACGTTTAGGAGCGGGATAACGGTGAGTGGTGAGTGGTGAGTGGTGAGTGGTGAGTCATAGCTGGCGATGAATCGTACGGCTTCGCAATATCTGAATGGATTGAAATCACAATAATTTATGCTGCAATGGCGCGAGCACTGTAAAAGGTTGATGAGTACTTTGAGGTAGGTGTGACGAGCGGAGCCAGGGATGGCGTAGCGCCGGAGTTGAACTCAGGATGAGTTCGTCGACGGAAGAGCACCTGCCTCGAAGTACGGTATGCACAATATCTAATTCTTCAGTCCTGATGACAACAAACCGATGTTATGAATAACAAGATTGGTGCAGGCCGTACCTCGTGCATGCTGCTTTTCCCTCCACGGAGCGTCCCGCTCCAAGTCGGGCGCTGCGCCATCCATGGCTTCGCTTG
>JAAZJF010000104.1 GCA_012800475.1 Gammaproteobacteria bacterium | reverse complement strand
TGGTTGCTATCAATAAGATGGACCTGAAAAACTACGACGAGCAGGTGTATAACGAGATTAAGGCCGATTATTTAGCCTTTGCGAAACAGATTAATATCAATATTGATTCACTGCACTTTGTACCCATGTCAGCGCTCAAAGGCGATAACGTCGTCAATCGTAGCGAACACACGCCTTGGTATGCGGGGCAAACCTTGATGGAGATCTTGGAAAGTGTCGATGTGAGCGGTGATTTAAATGACCGCGATATGCGCTTCCCAGTGCAGTATGTCAATCGTCCGAACCTGAATTTTCGTGGTTTTGCTGGCACCTTGGCGTCTGGCTCACTGCGTAAAGGCGATGCCATTACCGTACTGCCGTCGGGGCGCAGCAGTCAGATTAAATCCATTGTGACCTTTGATGGTGAGCTGGAAAAAGCCATTGCTGGGCAAGCCATTACCCTGACGCTCGAAGATGAAATTGATATTTCGCGCGGTGACTTAATTGTTAGCGCGCAAGATCAAGTCGATAGCAGCGACCATTTTGAAGCGATGCTGGTATGGCTCGGCGAAGAGCCGCTGCTGCCCGGTAAACGCTACGATTTTAAACGTGCCACCAGCTATATTCCGGGCAACGTCTCGTCCATTGAGCACCAAGTGGATGTAAATACGCTGGCACACAATAGCGCCAGCAGTTTGCAGCTTAATGAAGTGGGCCGCGTTAAAGTCAGTCTCGATGCGCCACTCGCGTTAGATGATTACCAAGCCAACCGCACCACCGGTGCCTTTATTGTGATTGATCGCCTGAGCAATATTACGGTGGGCGCGGGGATGATTATTGCGCCGGAACGTGCGCCCAGCAGTGGTCGCGCACTGGTCAAGAGCCGCGTGAGCCGTGACGAGCGCACTTTGCGTTTGGGTCAGCAAGCGGTCACGGTATTGTTCAGTGGTTTATCGGGCGCAGGCAAAAGCACCCTCGCCTACGCGCTGGAGCGCAAGCTGTTTGATACGGGTCGCGCGGTGTTTGTCTTGGATGGTCAGAACCTGCGTCATGATCTCAATAAAGGTCTGCCGTTGGATCGTGCTGGACGTGCGGAAAACTGGCGTCGTGCGGCGCAAGTCGCGCGTCAATTTAATGAAGCGGGCCTGATCACCCTCGCCGCTTTTGTTGCACCGGATGCTGAAGGCCGTGAACAAGCGAAAGCCTCCATCGGCAAAGAGCGCTTGATCACCGTGTATGTGCAAGCTTCACCGCAAGTGTGCCAAGAGCGTGATCCACAAGGCTTATATGCCGCTGGCGAAGATAATATCCCCGGCGAATCCTTCCCGTATGATGTACCGCATGATGCGGATTTGGTGATCAACACACAAGACAGCAGCGTTGAACAAGGTGTGCAACAGATCTTGCAGGTGCTGCGCGAGCGCGAGATTATTTAACAGGCAACACTGCAGTGCTCTGCAGCATTTTGCAGGTCAGTCTTTAGGCCGACAAGGGCGTGAAAACGCCCTAGCGCTGCGTATAGCGTTATATCTGTGTCGGTCGGATGGCTTTTATTGGCCTAAAGACCGACCGATATTGTGCAACAGATCAAACCCACCCACACTCAACACACATCCCCATACGGCGGACATCTATGCCCGCCACACACGTAACATCATCGACCCAACTGGCTTACAACACCGGCCCAATCGTGGCAATGACGTTATGCCAAATGCGACGGTGATAACGCCACGCCAACACTTGCGGCAACAGCACTCGATCGGAACCCGCAATATAGTGGCGTTGACGCTTAACAATGGCTTGGGTGATGGCTTCGTCCTGCAGCAAAATATTGTTTTCATAGTTGAGATCAAAGCTGCGTAAATCCAAATTGGACGAGCCGATCAAACTCACTTGTCCGTCGACAGTGAGGGTTTTCGCATGCAATAGACCAATGCGATGCTCATAAATCATGCAACCGGCATCCAGTAAACGATGGTAATAACTGCGGCTGGCAGCAGCATCAATCCAGCTGTCATTGACTTTAGGAAACACCAAAGTGACTGCCACGCCGCGATAGGCCGCTGCACATAAAGCATCCAACACCGTCGCATCAGGGACAAAATACGGCGTGGTCAAAGTTAATTCACGCTCGGCGCAGGCAAATAAGTTAGAGAACAATTGCGGTGTTGCGCCACGGCGCTCAGTTGGCCCCACGCCCATCACTTGTGCTGGAAAACCGCCTTCAATCGCCTGCGCCTGCAAGGGAATCACTTCCAGCGCTTCGCCGGTCGCCTGCATCCAATCACTGGCAAATAACAGCTGATTTTGCGCCACAATCGGACCTTCAAAACGCAGCATAATATCAATCCAAGGCCCGTATTTTTCCTTGACTAAAAACTCAGGATCAGCTGAATTTCGGCTACCGCAATAGGTAATCTGCGCATCAATCACGGTGATTTTACGGTGATTACGCAAGTCCAAACGACTGGTCCATAGCGTGCGCAAGAAATTATTAAAAGGCAGAGCCACCACGGTTTGCACACCGGCCGCTTGCATATCTTTCCAGATCTGCGACTTAATCAAGCCGCGCGAACCTAAACCATCGGCCATCGCTCGGCAGGTCACGCCACGCTGCGCCGCCCGAATCAACGCCTGGGCCATTTGCGTGCCTGTATGGTCAGTCAGCCAAATGTAATACAGCACATGCACATGATCGGTCGCGGCATCAATATCCGCGACCATCTGCTGCAACGTCATCTCGCCGTCGGCCATCAACTGCGCACTGTTACCCGCCAGCGGGTGAAAGCCATTGATCGACCCTGCATATTGAAAGGCGGGACGATAAACACGTTGAATCAGCTTGTTGCTGTTGTCCGGCTCGCCCATAAACCCTGCAGCTTTGGCTTTAATTTGCGCAAAAATCTCATCGTGGCGTTTAATCGCACGATTGCCGATATCGATTTCACCAAATAAAAAATAAATCGCACTGCCAAAATAGGGCAACACGTTGAGCACAATAAACCACGCCAAACGCCCAGGCGGCGATAAATCATCGCGCAATAAAATACGCACGGTAAAGGTCAATACCAGCGCAGCATGCAACAGCAAAATAACGGTCATCGAATGTCCTGTAAAAATAAAAAAACCACAGCAATGGTAAACAGGCTGTGGTTTTTATCCAGTGCACAGATACTCTTATGCTACAAATCCGCGCAATAATCCTTTTCAGCTACAGCAGGTGTGTACCAAATAAAGTCAGCTGCACCCGCATCAATCTCTTGGTCGGCTTCGGCAAAGATCAGCACGCGTTGTTGTACAGGTGGCGTTGTTCCTGCTGCGGCCTGCAGATCGTGCAGATGCAAAGGCACGCCAAAATCATAGCGCGTGTGATAAGCACCGGCGATCAAGAGTGCCGGTTTAGGGGCATCAAGCACAACCTGCGCCATGGTGCGGTCGCGCTGTTGTTGCACGGCTAACATGGCCGGCAGCTGAGCCTCAGGCAATTTATTGCAATGCGACTCACGAATCTGCGCAGATAAGCGTTGCGTAACATCGGCGCGGGTGGATTCAACGCCCTTTAATACAGGCGGCTGACGATAAATCTGCATCAAAGCATCGCGGTTTAAATTACCGGCCAATAAAGGGTACGGCTGGGCCAGCACATGGCTGACAAATTCGCCATACTGCTGCCAATCCCAACCCTTATGCCAGTTCAGCGCTGCGGGAATATCCGCAGGCACTGTGCCTTGACGCACATCAGCCTGCACCGCATCCACTTTAGCTTGCTGGTCTACGGTAAGCATTTCCATCACCACCGCACCCTGTTGACGCTGCGCCGCCAAGGCGTCCAACAACCACAACTGCAATGCATGATGGTCGGGGTTATCGTGTTTCTCACCCAGCAATAGCACAGGTGTCGTGGCTAACTCTTGCACTAATTGCGCCACGCTGATCACCTGACGACTGCGCATATCCATAATCTGCCCCACGCGCTGATGGTCACGCGCGCGTGGGCTTTGCCATTTAGGTAAAGCCTGCTGCGCGGTGAGTTCAACAGGCTCAGTTGCACCTTTTTGCACAGGCGTAACCTGACAGGCTGCCAATAACCCACACATCATCAATACGACCCAACGCATAAAATCCACCATAAAAAACTTAATCTGATAATACGCAGGTCTACATGCCCGCATGACGTAACTGAACAATCGGCTGAATGACGGCATTAATCCTCGTCATCGCTCAAGAAATCAGCTCTACCCCTTTGCTTTATGAGACCTTTTAAACCCTCAGCAATATTCAATTCAACCCAATCTCCACATTATTGTTGTGAACATTTCATTTCGCAATAATCAAAGGATGATCACGCTCAGGGTGGCGCTGTACCAAGACTTCCAAACCAAATACATCATGCAACACATCCGCGCGCAGCACTTGCGTGGGCGTGCCGGCAGAAAACACT
>JAAZJF010000103.1 GCA_012800475.1 Gammaproteobacteria bacterium | reverse complement strand
GCCCAGCGCTGCCCCGTGGGGATTAATACCGGCGACTTAGTTCGCGAATTGCGCGCGACGCAGGCGCACCACCCAAAAACAGCGCAACGCCTTGCTCGCTCCTTTGCACAAGCGGCGCGTGCTGCTCGCTGGGCGCTATCGGGCGCTGAACTGGCGCGTAAAGTACTGGGCGCACCCCGCATGTATCGCTGGTCAAGTGCACTGCATCAGCGTTGCGCTCAAGTGCCCGTCTACTTAGCTGCGACACCGCAAGCGGTGCAGCTCAAATCGCCCGTTAATACTCCCACCTCACAGCCTGATAAACCGCGCGTGGTCTACTTTGCCTCTTGCGTATCACAGGTGATGGGGCCGGCCCATTTAGATGCACAACAGACACCACTGCGCGAAGTCACGCAGCGACTATTGGAAAAAGCCGGTTTCGATGTGATTTACCCTGAGGTCATGGCCAGCCAATGCTGCGGCCAGCCTTTCGCCTCTAAAGGCTATCCCGAGCAAGCAGCAGATAAGCTCAATGAGTTGGCTTTGACACTGTTACGCGCCAGCCGCAATGGGCAAGATCCAATTTATTCCGATACCAGCCCATGCACCCTGCGCTTGCTCAAGGACCTGAATGATCCACGCTTAAGAATTTATGATTCAGTGCGTTTCTTACGCGAAGAAGTGCTGCCACGCTTAGATATTCAGCCTCTAACCACACAGATCGCCGTGCATATCACTTGCAGTACGCAACACTTACAGCAAGCCGATAACTTCTTAGCTATAGCTCAGCAATGTGCCACAGAGGTTGTCGTGCCCGAGGGGATTCACTGCTGTGGCTTTGCTGGCGATAAAGGTTTTACCTTGCCTGAACTGAACCAGCACGCTCTACGCGACTTAGCCGTGCAAGTGGCCGACTGCAGCGCTGGCTTCTCAACCAGCCGCACCTGTGAAGTAGGATTGAGTAGCTACAGCGCGCTGAGTTACCAACATTTGGTCTACTTAGTGGATCAGGTCAGCAGCGCGCCACACTAAACCCGATCAGGCTGGGTGGCTTATTCAGCACTCAGCCCATGAAATACAACACCACATAAAACCCCGCCAAACTGACCAGCACCGACAACAGCATATTTTTAATGACCAAGGCGCAGCCAATACTGAACAACGCCGCATAAGCATAAGGGTTGCTGGGCAAACCCTTTAAACCGCTGTCACCCAGCAAAATCGGACCACAAATAGCCGTTAGTAAACAGGGCGCAGAATACTGCAAGGCTTGGCGAATAAAGTTCGGTAAACGAATCGGTACGCGCGGCTCTAATAATACATAACGATTTAATAACACGATGCCAGCAAGAGCAAAAATCAGCAGCCAAATCATAAAACCTCACCCCGCCAACGCGCCACAGCCACCGCGCAGAGCATGCCTAATAAGCCTGCAATCACGATAGCGCCAGCCACATCCAAACTGTTCAGCAGCAAGGATAAAACCAACGAAACCACCACACCAACTAAACTGCTTAAGCGCTTAATCATCGGCACAACAATGGCAATAAAAGTGGCCACGATGGAAAAATCTAAATGGTAGTCCGCCAGATTAGGAACAGATGCAGCCAGCACCACCCCTATCGCGGTAAAGCCGATCCAAGCCAAATAAAAGCACAAACCAGCGCCCATTAAGTAGGCAAAATCGTATGACTTTTTACCCACACTTAAGGCAAACAATTCATCGGTGAGTAAAAAAGCCACGGGCAAGCGCTTTCTAAACGGCAAGCTGGACACATGCTCACGCAAAATCAACGCATAAAGTAAGTGCTGTGCAGTAATCACTAAAATAGTTAAACAAATGGCAATAAAGCCACTGCCAGCGGCCACCATACTGATGGTGACCAACTGCGCTGCCCCAGCAAAGACAAACACCGACAGCCCCATGCTTTGCAGCGGTGTAAAACCATGGCTGACCGCCATCGAGCCAGCCAGCACGCCCCACGGCAAGACCGCTAAACACAAGGGAATAATATGCAACGCACCCAGCCAAAACCGTTGCGCACTGGACGACACCTGATCACTCATAGCAATAACAACTGCACAAAAACAAGGGGCTTGAGTCTAACGCAAAGTAACGGCTGGGTGTTGCTGGCGCTTTTTAAGCTCTTTTTGTAAAAACAACTCAACCGGTATAAACGCCAACGGAATCAGCGCAGAGACGAAGAGCAACAGCCACACAGTCACTGACCAGCCTTGTTTATACGCCACCACCAATGACAGCAGCACATACACAATAAATAACCCACCATGCAGCATGCCCAGAGTAGCGACAAAGTCTCGACTGATCAGCCCCAGTGTCACACACAAAATAACCAGGTAAGAACACCCCTCCACCAAACTCGCCACTCTGAAAAACTTTAACACTCAATATTCCTTCTGCATCATTAAGTACCGCAGCACAGGCGCCTGCACTGCCGTGGACAGATGCCACTTTAAGCCTTTATTGACTCATGCACCTGCGGTTTAAAACCACACCCAAGCCAGCCAGCGCTCTACGGGGTTAAATAACGATTTAACGCCATGGCTTTTTCGCTAGAAAAATAGTGTGGCGACTGCCTTTGCCAGGGCGTGCTCTTACAGTGCGTACCGACACCGTAAAGCCTGCTTTTTTCAGCTGGATAGGAAACAACGCATCAGCGCCAGCAGACCACACAGCCAGCATTCCTTCAGGACGCAAACTGTTATACAAAGCTTCTAAACCAGCGGTGGAATACAACCAGTTATTATTGCTGTGGGTCATGCCTTCTGGGCCGTTATCCACATCCAATAAAATGGCATCAAAATCTGGCTGCTCAAGTTTGATTAACTCAGCGATATCACCCAAACGCACATGACAACGGGGATCGTTGAGTGGTCGTCCCGCGCACTCACCCAGCGGTCCTTGATTCCACTCCACCACTTCTGGAATCAGCTCTGCCACAGTCACCTGCGAGCCGACATTCACGCTCGCCAATGCGGCAGCTAAGGTGTAGCCCATCCCCAAACCGCCGACTAACACTTTGGCCTGATCGGTGTCTTTAATATGCGCACAACCCAGCTTAGACAGCTCTTCTTCAGAATTATACAGGCGGCTGTTCATCAACTCGCCACGCACGCCGGACAGGCGAATCGAGAACTCATCCTCGCGGCGAAATAGCGTTAACTCACCGCCATTGTTAGGAATAATGGCGGTGGCAAGCTTATTGAATGGCTTCATGCGATCTCGTTGTGGTTATGTGATTTTTGAGGGTGGCACTGTAAATCTATTTACCCGCAGATGCCACAAGGATTCAAAGCCCAAGGCTGTTATTTAAAATCCTGCCTCACAAGGGTGGTTTCACGGCCGTCACATCAGCGGTGCAGCGCAGCGGCATGCACTGCGCGGTATGAATTGGCTGTGACTCAACTTGGTTTTACTCAACTTTGTACAGCCACGGCTCAGTTAAAAACTTATCCGTCACCAATGCTTTCGCGCTGGCCAGTTCCTCTGGCGAATAATCACCTGCTTGCGCTTGATGGCGCTGGGTAAAATGCTGAGTAAAGGCTGCAATAATCGCATCACGGCTTAAACCTGTTTGGCTGCGCATCGGATCAACACGTTTTTTCGCGCTGGTGGTGCCTTTATCCGAGAGCTTTTCGCGGCCCGTGCGTAATACCTGCAGCATTTTGTCGGCATCAATGTCATAGGCCAAGGTAGCATGATGCACCAACACCCCAGTACCAAAACGCTTTTGCGCGGCACCACCGATTTTACCTTGTTTTGAGGCGATATCATTGAGCGGCTGATAGTGCGCCTCAATACCCACTTCGGCTAAAGCTTCGAGCACCCAAGTGTCTAAAAACTTATACGACTGCTCGATACTCATACCATCCACCAGCGAGGTGGGCACGGTTAATGAATAGGTAATGCAGTTGCCCGGCTCCATAAACATCGCCCCGCCACCAGTAATACGACGCACCACCTGCACATCAGCAGCTTTGGCGGCGGCCATATCCACTTCGTTTTTGACCGACTGAAAATAGCCAATCACCACCACTGAATCATCCCAATCCCAAAACCGCAACGTCGGCCCACGCACACCGTGCGCCACAGACTGAGCCAGCACATCATCTAACGCCACATGCATCGCCGCTGGTAAAATCACGGGCGGAATCAAGGTGAATTGATGATCCAACCAACTGCTGGCTTTGCCTAAAGCTCGGCGTACTGCAATGGCCACCGCTTCGGCAGAGAAACCAAACATCATGACATTCTCATCCAACGCCGCCGTCACTGCTGCGGCCAACTGCTGCTGACTGGCAGTGCTGGGCAAACCCACTAACGCTTGGTTAATTAGATCTAACGCTGTGTCCGGCT
>JAAZJF010000102.1 GCA_012800475.1 Gammaproteobacteria bacterium | reverse complement strand
CTTACCAAATCGACATCAAGCGCACGATCAACCGCTCTTTAATTCTCGCCATTGCTGACGGTACCGTGAGCGTGGATGGTCGCGAAATTTATAGCGCCGAAGGCTTGCGTGTCGGCTTATTTACTTCTACAGACTCTTTCTAAAGGATGACCAGTATGCGTCGTGCTGTAATCACCGGAATGGGCATTGTTTCGTGCCTAGGTAATGACAAAAATACCGTAGCTGCTAATTTGCGAGCAGGCCATACTGGTATTCGTTTTAATCAATCTTATGCTGACATGGGCTTACGTAGCCACGTTTCAGGTACGGTCGATATTAATTTAGAAGAAGTTATTGACCGTAAAGTTCTACGTTTTATGGGTCAAGCGGCTGCGTTTTCGTATCTGTCAATGCAGCAAGCTATTGAAGACAGCGGTTTAAGCCCTGAAGATGTGTCCAACCCTCGCACCGGCTTAATCGCAGGTTCAGGCGGCGCATCAACATTAAACCAAATGGAAGCCATTGATACTTTGCGCGAAAAAGGCGTCAAGCGTATTGGTCCATACCGTGTCACCCGCACCATGGGCAGCACAGTATCAGCATGTTTAGCGACTCCTTTTAAAATCAAAGGCGTCAACTACTCAGTGTCTTCAGCCTGTGCCACCAGTGCGCACTGCATTGGCCAAGCGCTGGAGCAAATCCAACTGGGCAAACAAGATATCGTCTTTGCCGGTGGTGGTGAAGAAGAACACTGGAGCCAGAGCTGCTTGTTTGATGCGATGGGCGCACTGTCCACGCAATACAACGACACACCCGAAAAAGCTTCACGTGCCTATGACAGCAAGCGCGACGGTTTTGTGATTGCGGGCGGCGGCGGTATGGTCGTGGTTGAAGAGCTTGAGCATGCCCTTAAGCGTGGCGCTAAAATTTACGCTGAAGTCGTGGGCTACGGTGCTACATCCGATGGTTACGACATGGTCGCACCCAGCGGTGAAGGCGCAGTACGCTGCATGCAGCAAGCGTTAGCAACTGTTGATACACCAATCGACTACCTCAACACGCATGGCACTTCGACCCCAGTGGGCGATGTAGCTGAGATTCGTGCGGTACGTGAAGTCTTTGGTGACAATGCGCCACCGATCAGCTCCACAAAAAGCTTATCAGGTCACTCTTTAGGCGCTGCAGGCGTACAAGAGACGATCTATTCATTATTGATGATGGAAGGCAACTTTATTGCTGGCTCAATCAATATTGACGAGCTGGATGAAGAAGCTAAAGGTTTGCCCATCGTTGAGAAAACACAAGAAAACGTGACTCTCAATACAGTGATGAGCAACAGCTTTGGCTTTGGCGGCACCAACGCCACTTTAGTGCTGAAGCGTTACACCAAGTAATTTAGTTTCACGCTAAAAAAACGGCCACTGCACTATATTGCGTGGCCGTTTTTTATGGGCTGTACTTATACTTTTTAATGTATTGAGCGCCCAAACTCTGACAGCTCAGGCTTCTGCCCCTCTAGTGGCTCACTGCAATCAACCTAAAAAGCGACGCTGTAAACGCTCCCAGCCTTTATCAGCAATATGCTCGACCGCCGTACCCGCCGTTAAACCAACACGCTCTTGCAGTGATTTTTTCTGAATATATTCCAATAAAAACACATCTGCCTCTTGGGCGTGCGCTGATAAATACTCATCACTGGTTTGCAATATATCCACCAAGGCTAAACGCTGCGCATCTGTGCCCTGCCACACTTCCCCGGTTGCCACAGCATCAATATCCAGTTGCGGACGATATTGCGACACAAACTGTTTAAACAAGTCATGCGTTGTTTGCAATTCTTCTAAAAATTTTTGACGAGCCGGCTCAGTATTTTCACCCAAGGTGGTTAAAGTACGTTTGTACTCACCTGCAGTGAGCACCTCCACATCAATATTATTTTTCTTTAATAGGCGATGAATATTGGGGATTTGCGCCACCACGCCAATCGAGCCCACCGCGGCAAAGGGCGCGCTTAAAATTCGGTCACCAATACACGCCATCATATAGCCGCCACTGGCAGCGACTTTATCAATACAGACGGTTAAAGGGATCTGCGCTTGACGAATACGCGCCAACTGCGAAGCAGCAAAACCATAGCTGTGCACCATACCGCCGCCGCTTTCTAAACGCAGTACCACCTCATCGGTGGGCTGCGCAATACTCAGCAGCGCAGTAATTTCATGACGTAAATTTTGTGCAGCAGAGGCTTTAATATCACCATCAAAATCTAAAACATAAATCCGCTTTTTCTCAGTCACGGTTTTTTTAGCCTGTTGCTCTTTAAGCTTATGGGCTTTCTTTAATGCTTTAAGCTGCGCTTTATCTAACACATTGTATTCAATGCTTTCTTTAAGATCGGTATAAAACTCATTCAAACTGGTAACTGATAGCTCACCACTGCGTGTACGCCCACGAGAGCGCATTGCAGCCGCAAACGATAGGATAACGACAATAACAATCAACACAGTCACAGCGCGAGCTAAGAAGCCTGCGTACTCAAGTAGAAAATCCACTGTAAACTCCTTTAACGATAGTGCTGACTATCTTACCTGAGCGTACAGAGCCCTTCATAACGATTCTCAACACAAGTCACAAGCTGTGAGCACACACGCACTACTCGGATGTATAAAACAGCTGCGCGCCGATCAACATGCAAGTTAACCCAACGGTTCTCAGAGCAATTTTGCCCTATACACCTGCCTTAAAACTGTATTTCAGACAGCTTTCAAACAATCGTATGAATTTCATTTGACAGCTTGCCAGGTTCGCCATAATCTCTGTGACTGACATATCAATCGGCGTGTCTTGATTGGGCTTACACTGACTGTACCCAATATGAGCCTAGCGTCTTTGATGTATGCGCTTGGAATATGGTCACGGTCATCCATACTTTGGCCTGTTATACAGAGCAACTTCACCATTGAATGCTCAGTGACGTTAAACCACGCGGGATATACCGCACACAACTCTAAAAGGATTCACTATGTCTTCTACCGCAGAGATCATTAACACCCTTACCGCTAAATTCAACACTGCAGCTGCTGCAGGTTTAGATTTAGTATTTCAATTTAATATCGAAGATGCTGAAAACTACTACCTGACTGTAAAAGACGGTACTTGTGATGTGCAAGCCGGCGACAATGATGATGCTAACGTGACATTGATCATGGATCGTGAAACCTTTAAAGGCATTGCCACTGGTGAAACTGATGGCATGCAAGCATTTATGGGCGGCAAGTTGCGCGCTGAAGGCGATATGATGTTGGCGATGAAACTGAGCGAGTTATTCCCAGTTTAATCAACACATCCTTGGATCAAAAAAGCCGGATATACAATCCGGCTTTTTTAATGCTGCAACGTATTGATATTACGCGGCTTTAACACCTGCAGCGTATTTTTGATGTTGTATGACTAAAGCCACAAAACACACAACTGCAGTCACAGCACCAATCAGTTTGCTGTACTCCATTGGTAAGTTTAGACCGATTGCCGCAGTGGCAATGTACGACACAGTCACCGCCGTACCAATCACCGCTGGCACACTCACAATCCAGTGGAAAGCTTGGCGATCAAACAAGTACTTCGTGGCCAACCACAGCACACTCGTGGATAACAGCATGTTTGAGAAAGCGAAATAACGCCAAATCAACGCGAAGTCGAGGAAGGTCATTAAATACGCAATACTCAATAACGGCACGGCTAATGCTAAACGGTGCAAAGTCGTTTGTGAGATATTAAACGCATCCATAATGGTTAAGCGTAAAGAACGGAAAGCTGTATCACCCGAAGTGATCGGGAAAATAGCCACAGCTAAAATAGCCATCACACCACCAAAAACACCCAAGTAACTGGTTGCAATATGGTTGACCACTAAACCCGGTCCGCCTTGATCAAGCATGGCTTTTAAACCGATATAGCCTTCTGGGAAGGCAGCAATACCCGCCAGTGCCCACACACACGCCACAATCCCTTCGCAGACCATTGCGCCATAAAACACGGGGCGTGCATATTTTTCATTGGTTAAACAACGGGCAATCATCGGCGATTGCGTGGAGTGGAAGCCACTGATCGCACCACAGGTAATAGTCACAAACAACAACGGCCACACCGGCAGACCATCAGGGTTGGGTGCTAAGTAGTCATGTTCATGATCATCAGTGAAGTAAGCAAAGATATCCGTCACTTCAGGCAGATTGGGTGCCTCAAACAAGATAGCAATGGCAATCAGCGTCGTCATCACAATCATCAACAGCCCAAACAACGGATAGAGCTTGGTGATGATTTTATCAATGGGCAATAATGTGGCTAAAAAGTAATAGCCTAAAATCACCAACACCCAAAAGGTATTGCCTGCTAAGAACGTACCTTCAAAGTAAGATAAGTTACTCAGCAGCCCTGCTGGACTCATAATAAATACAACACCGACAAAGAACAGCAGCATGGCGGTAAATACCAGCATCACACCTTTGAAGATCAGGTTGTAATAATGACCGGCAATCTCTGGCAAGCTTTTACCATCTTCTTTGATGCTCATGACACCAGAAAAGTAGTCATGCACTGCGCCGCCCAAGACGTTACCTAAAACAATCCACACCAAGGCAATAGGGCCATATAAAGCACCGAGAATAGGACCAAAAATCGGCCCAACACCCGCAATATTTAAAAACTGGATTAAAAACGCTTTAGCTGGACTGATCGCAACGTAGTCCACGCCATCATTTAAACGCTCTTGTGGAGTAATGGCTGTAGGATCGATGCCCGCTTGCTTTTCAACAAAGGGGCTATAAAATTTATAGCCAAGAATCAGTATAGTCAGACTGACAAAGAAAATAAGCATAGTGCAAATTCCTTAAAGTTTTAGGTAAGCAAACGCACGCAAAGCATTTACTGGAAACGCAAGATAGCACATTCAATCTTGCGTCAATATAGGTTGATAGTCGCACTTGTCAGCCGGTTAAATAGCGCCTCCACTGCAGACACAAAAAAGCCTGTGCATTGACTTATCATGCACAGGCTTTTTATTAAACACGACTCTTTAATCGTTGTGGGTCTTACCTATGGCGTGTAATACATATTGCGGTAAAGCAAATGCCGCTTGGTGAATATCAGCATTGTAATAACGCGTGACAAGGTTGCTGCTAGCAAAACGCTGGCGTAAAACATCCAACGACTGCTTACGCAAATGAGTCTGCTTAGCAGCCCAGGCAAAAGTCATGCTGCCGCCAATATAGGTGGGCACCGCCGCATGATAAAAATGCCAGTCGGCAAACAAACCTTTGAGATTTTGCGCCGTAGTTTGCACTTCATCAGCCTGTAAAAAGGGCGTGCCATTTTGCGCAACAAAAATACCATCATCAGTTAAGCAGCGATGGCAGGCATGGTAAAAATCTTCAGAAAACAACACTTGCGCCGGCCCCGTTGGATCAGGGCAGTCACTGATAATCACATCAAACTTATCAGTACAGTGTGCGATAAAGTGCATGCCATCATCAATCACCAAATTGACACGCGGATCATCAAAAGCACCATTGGAGTGACCGGGTAAATATGTTTTACACATATCCACAACAGCCTGGTCAATTTCCACCATAGTGATGTGTTCTACGCTGGCATGGCGACACACTTCACGTAACATACCGCCATCACCGCCGCCGATAATTAAGATTCGGCGGGCATGACCATGTGCAAGAATGGGGACATGGGTGAGCATCTCATGATAGATAAACTCATCTGCTTGCGTGGTCTGAATAGCGCCATCTAATGCCATGACACGCCCCATGCGCGGGTTTTCAAAAATCACCAAATGCTGATGCTCAGTACGCACTTCATGCAGCATGGTTTCAACTTTAAAAAACTGGCCGTAATCTTCATGTAGCGTTTCGCGGTAATCCGTCATAGTGTTCCTCAAAATACATCAGTAAAAAACTGTCGCTATTATAAGCCACAGCGTGTCGAGTCGTTGAGTTCTAGCGGAGCCCCTTCAGCGGCAGCATGCATTCACGGCAACACAGGAGCACAAGCTGGCTCTAATACACAGGCAGCTCAATATTCTTAAAGAGCGCTTCCACTTCATCTTTACTGCGCGCCTGAATCACCTTCGCTTGAGTCTCTCGATCTAAGTGCGGAGCAAAACGCTCAATAAAATCACTCATAAAGCCACGCAAAAATGTCCCGCGACGAAAACCAATTTTTGTCACACTCGATTCAAATAAATGACTGGCATCCAAAGCGACTAAGTCTTGATCGTGCAACTTATCGACGGCCATATCGGCAACAATACCGACACCTAAACCTAAGCGCACATAGGTTTTAATCACGTCAGCATCCGCCGCAGTAAAGATCACTTTGGGCTCTAAATCAATCTGACTGAAGGCTTCATCGAGCTTTGACCGCCCGGTAAAACCAAACACATAGGTCACAATCGGAAACTCAGCTAATGCCTCAAGGGTTAATTTAGGCATGGCCGTTAACGGGTGGCCCTTAGGCACAACAACACAGCGATTCCAACGGTAGCACGGCATCATAATTAGATCGCCAAACTGCTCCATGCCTTCGGTGGCAATGGCAAAATCAACAGTACCATCAGCTGCCATTTCGGCAATCTGTGTGGGCGTACCTTGATGCATATGCAGTGCAACATCGGGGTATTCCTGCATAAAATTGCTGATCACTGCTGGTAACGCGTAACGTGCTTGCGTGTGTGTGGTGGCAATGGATAAAGTCCCCACACGCTCATTGGAAAACTCTTGGCCAATTTGCTTAATGTTTTCACATTTGCGCAAAATCTCGCCGGCTGTTTGAATAATGCGCTCTCCGGCAGCGGTGATACGGGTTAAATGTTTGCCACTGCGGGCAAAAATCTCTACACCCAATTCGTCCTCAAGCAAACGTATTTGCTTGCTTATACCCGGCTGCGATGTATACAGTGCCTGGGCTGTAGCAGAGACATTTAAACCATTTCTGGACACTTCCCAGATGTAGCGCAACTGTTGTAATTTCATAAACACCTCAGCAGTTCATGCAAGTAAGCCTTAAATATGGGGCTACTTATAACTGCAACGCTAAAAATATTCCAGTGTTATAACCAACTTCACGTAAAAATACGCCCCAACAGGAACTGAGCATGCCCGAGGTCGCCCTTAAAACAGGCTTTTTAACTGATATACAGCAACACTGGCCCTTTCCAACTGCACTGATCGACTGCACGCTGGTACAAGCGGGCTTTAATCAACATGCATTAAGCCCCGAGCTGTTTGAACACTATGCCATCGCTGTTCCGCACGGCGCCAGCAAACGTCAAGCCGAGTTTCTCGCCGCACGCCTCTGTGCGCGTCAAGCGCTGCAACGGCAAACAGGTCATGCGCAGGTCCCTACTCAGCAAGCCGATACGCGTATTCCTGTATGGCCAACGCACAGTTGTGGCTCCATGACTCACAGCCATGCACGCTGTGCTGCCATAGTGGGCCTGCAATCTAAGTGGCACAGTTTAGGATTGGATTTAGAACGTCTGATACCCATTGCTCGTGCACAACGCTTAGCCAAGACAATTCTAACGCAAGCAGAATACACAGCTTATTGCCGCTTAGATCCAGCACAACAAGCGTGGCACTTAACTTTAGCCTTCTCACTCAAAGAAAGCTTATTTAAAGCGCTCAATCCATTGACTGGAATGTACTTTGGTTTTCATGATGCACAGATTATCGACACTGAGCGTCACACGACTGGCCATGCACGCTTACGCCTAAATAAGACTTTATCGACACACTGGACGGCAGGACGTGAACTTGAAGGGCAATTTGTACAATTGGATAACAGCCTACTGACACTGATCGGTATCAGCAGTGAACAAAACAGCGCCACAGTCACAACACCTATGGCGCTATAGCCAATTAAATCTGGCTCAGTAAGCGCGCTAAAATAATTTTAGCTTTAGACATGCCTACATTTAACGCAGCATCAATTTGCGTCATGGTAATAGTACCCGTAGCTTTACCTGGAGATGGATTGACTACCAAAGCGAGACAGGCATAACTTAAACCTAACTCGCGTGCTAGTACCGTCTCAGGCATACCGGTCATGCCTACCACATCACAACCATCACGCTCCATGCGCGCCACTTCTGCTGCTGTTTCTAAACG
>JAAZJF010000101.1 GCA_012800475.1 Gammaproteobacteria bacterium | reverse complement strand
TATTCATTGAGATCCACCAAACGCAAAATACGCATCACCGTATCCTGTGCGAAACCTTGAGCGATAATGGCTTGAGCCGATTGATCTTCTTCAACATATAGACGCAAAATCTCATCCAAAATATCGTAAGCAGGTAAGTTATCAGCATCGGTTTGATCGGGTGATAATTCTGCCGAGGGCGCACGGGTAATGACACGCTCAGGAATCACACGACCCAAGGTATTACGGTAGCGCGCTAGACGGTAGACCAAGAGTTTTGACACGTCTTTGAGTAAGGCAAAACCACCCGCCATATCACCGTATAAGGTTGAATAGCCGACCGCTGTTTCACTTTTGTTGCTGGTGGTCAGCACCAAGTAGCCGTTTTTGTTGGATAAGGCCATCAGCAGATTACCTCGGCAACGCGCTTGCAGATTTTCTTCGGTGGTGTCGTATGCAGCGCTGGCAGGCATATCAGCAAAAACCGGTGCAAGGGTTTGGGTAAAGGCTTCAACCATAGGGGCGATGGCTAATGTTTTATAATCGACGCCCATACTATGCGCTTGTTCAGCGGCATCGTCTTGACTGATTTGCGCCGTGTAGTGATAGGGCATCATGACTGCTTGGACTTTGTCAGCTCCTAAGGCATCTGCAGCAATAGCCAGCACTAACGCTGAATCAATCCCTCCAGATAAACCGAGCAATACACCTTTAAAACCGTTTTGCTCAACATAGTTGCGCAAGCTCATCATAAGAGCTTGGTACACACTGGCTTCTTCGCTGAGTAAAGGCTCAACGGTGGCGCGCTCAACATGGCAGTCAGAGCGGGTGAACTGCAGTTCAACGGCGCACAGCTGTTCTGTAAAGGCAGGCGCACGCTGGCGTAAGTTGCCTTGTGCATCAACAGTGCAGCTGCCGCCATCAAAAATTGCATCATCTTGTGCGCCCACTTGGCTGGCATACAAAATTGGCATCTGCGCATGCTGAGCGTGTGTGCTGAGCATCTGCTCGCGTTCAGCTTGTTTGTTCACATGAAAAGTTGAAGCATTCAGGCTGACAATCATATCGGCGTTAGCGGCACAGGCCTGTTCAATAAAGGCGGTTTGCCAAATATCCTCGCCAATAGCAATGGCTATTTTTTTTGCATTGACCTCTATACACAAGCCGTGCTGACCCGGTTTGAAATAACGTTGACCAAAGGCGGTGGTATCGCAGGGAAGAAATTGTTTTTTATACACTGCCTGCAACTGCCCTTGATAAAAGTGTGCGCAACAGTTGTAACGCACGCCATCCTCAACCCAAGGGTAACCGACTAACACGTGCAGTTTGTGCGGTAGGGCGGTGCTTAAACGCTCTAGCGCGCGCTCAACACGCTCTTGCATGCTGTCGCGCAGCAATAAATCTTGCGCGTTATAACCACACAAAGACAACTCTGGAAAGACAATCAGATCCGCCTGCTGGTGGTGCAATGCGTGAACGCTAGAGTCAAGAATACGTTGCAGGTTACCGTCAATATCCCCGACACGCATATTCAGTTGTGCCAATACAGTGCGCAATACAGTTGCCATGCTCAAGCCCTTATTAATAATCAGGCCAGCAGTTTAGCAAAGCTCAGCACACCGAGTGCAATTACCAAGGATAAATGATCAGGGGGCTGTCGTGCAGGGTGGGTTTCGTTGTATTGTAATCAGCTGATATCGCTCATTCGTCGTTGTGTTGCGTGGCAGTCAAAGGTTGAAATGATGTAAAAAATGATGTTGTGGATGTGGGATTGTGCGTATTCATAACCCGACGGCTGTTTGTATGATTCATTATTCAAAAATTCAAATAAGAGAGAGTAACGATGCAGTTGCAAGATAAAGTCATTATTGTAACCGGTGGTGGTCAAGGTTTAGGTCGCGCTATGGCTGAGTATTTGGCCGCAAAAGGTGCGCACTTAGCTTTGGTCGATTTAGATCAAGACAAGCTCAACGCTGCAGTGGCTGCGTGTGAAAGTGTTGGTGCACAAGCGCGTGCGTATATTTGTAACGTGGCAAATGAAGATCAAGTCACGCGGATGGTGGCACAGGTGGCAGCTGATTTTGGCGCGCTGCATGGCTTAGTCAATAACGCAGGGATTTTGCGTGATGGACTGACCATTCGTGTCAAAGATGGCGAAATGAGCAAAATGAGCTTGGCCAATTGGCAAGCGGTGATTGATGTGAACTTAACGGGCGTGTTCCTGTGCACCCGTGAAGTCGCAGCTAAAATGATTGAGCTGAAAAGCCAAGGCGCTATTGTTAATATCTCGTCCATTTCGCGCGCAGGTAATATGGGGCAAGCCAACTACTCCGCAGCTAAAGCGGGTGTGGCAGCTGACACCGTTGTCTGGGCGAAAGAGTTGGCCCGTTATGGCATTCGTGTTGCAGGTGTAGCGCCAGGCTTTATTGAGACTGAAATGACGCTCAGCATGAAGCCCGAAGCCTTAGATAAAATGACTGCCGGTATTCCACTGCGTCGTATGGGTAAGCCAGAAGAAATTGCCCACTCGGTAGCTTATATTTTTGAGAATGACTACTACACCGGTCGTATTCTTGAGCTGGATGGTGGCTTGCGTTTGTAACGTACGTTGATTTGATTTGATTTGTGCACAGTGCCAGTTGCTGATTTAGCGCATATCGTGCTGCAGGCTTTGTGTTTATCCGTCGATGAGCCCGTCCGGGGATCAACTCCGGCGCTACGCCATCCATGGCTTCGCTTGTCACACATAGCCTGCAGCACTATCGAGCATTGGTCGTGCTGGCAATGACGTAGCATTGAACAGCTATGTTATTGCATATTGATGCAGTATCAATAGCTAGCTGGCCACATGAATACTCAACGAGCAAGGTGCGATATGCGCACTCGATGTTTAAAGTGTTGGAGCTCTAATCGGGCGAAACACCCAGTGAGATCTACCAGCCGACCCCAACGCCAATTAAATAACGACGATCATTTAAGTCGCCGTATTTACTGGAGACTTTATTCCACTCTGCTTTTAAGGTCAGTGCCGCCCAGCTGTTGAGCTTGTAGCGCACACCCGCCTCGCTGTCCAAAATATAGTCAATATCACTGATAAAGGGTACACCTACATCACCCTTGGTATACAGCTCAAAGCTTTTACCACTGATATACCGGTTGTAATTCCAAGAGACGGTACTGGAGTTAAAACTCTGGTTTTCGCCACTGTTAAACTTATATTTATTATGATTTAGCAATCCAGATATCGCTAAAGCACCCAGCTCATTATCCCAGAACTGATAACCAGGCCCGGTGCCAAAAGTTTGTTGGCGGCGTAAATCTTCTAGGCGGTCGTTGGTGTACTTAGCTTGGTTTTTCCAGAACCACTGTTCAGTAATAAAACGGTCAAGTGCGTACTGGGCGTCAAAGCGTTCTGTTTTCTTCGCAGCGTTTTTTGTTTCATAGTCGTATTCAGTGTCTAAAGCATGACGCCACAAACCATGACGTAAATCAGTACTGACATCTAAGCTGTAATCTTTAATATCATTTTCTTTTTTCTTGTAGTCAGCAGAAAAGCTGACCGTGCCTTTCCAGCGTAAGTCTTCGATAACGGGTTTGGGTACCATCATTTGTTTGATATCAGCTAGAGCAATGGTTTTTGGTGTTTCACCATTGACAAGCTTGACACTGCCTTCGGGGCCGGCACGCAGTGATTTACTGGTTTGAGTGGTAAAGTCGTCCAGTTTGACTAATAAAGGATGATCGGTTTCCAAGGTGGAGATTTTGCCCATGCTAAGCGTAATAGGGCCAGCATAGTCAGTCTCGAGTAACAGTTTACCGTTATCCAGGAGTACAATACTGCCAGTTAGACGATCGCCGTTTTTCAGCCATACGGTATCGGCTTGCGCATTTGAAGATAAAAACAGACCTGTAGCAACACAACATACAACCATATAACGCATGATGACACGCTCAAAATAGATAAAAGATAAAGTAAAGGTGTGTAGTTTAACGTCACATAAGAGCAGACACACAGCAAAAAATAGGGTTCCGCTATGCATCAACAAAATAATCAATCATTGCGGACCATTTTGTACATTGTGTTGTCAAAAATCCCGTCAGGGCGCTTAGTCACTTATGGGCAGCTGGCGAAAATGGCCGGTTACCCTGGAGCTGCACGGGCAGTGGGCGCGCTATTAAAGCAGTTGCCCGAGGGTACTCAATTGCCTTGGCATCGTGTTGTCGCTGCGGGCGGACGCTTGAGTTTGCCGGTCAATACACCCTCGGTTGATGAACAACGGCGGCGCTTAACAGCAGAAGGGGTCTTGATTAGCCAAGATCGTGTAAAATTAACCCATTACCAATGGCAGTCCTAATAGGTCAACGAGTAGAGTGCGCTTTTAAATCATGAAAACAGTCAATCATGCCCAAGAATAGTTGGCGTACGGCCTTAAAGACCTATTCAAATCCAGCCGTCTTAGCATTATTGCTCCTGGGTTTTGCCGCTGGTTTACCCTATATGCTGGTCTTTTCCACGCTGTCTGTGTGGTTACGTGAAGCAGGGGTGGCACGTGAAACCATCGGCTATGCGAGTTTAATTGGTTTGGCGTACGCCTTTAAATGGGTGTGGTCGCCCTTATTAGATCAGTGGCGTTTACCTGTATTAGGGCGTTTAGGTCGGCGGCGTTCTTGGTTGGTTTTTTCGCAAGTGTTAGTGGCCATTGGTTTGGCCGGTATGGCTTTAAGTAATCCACAAAGTCATCTTGCACTCTTAATCGCTCTGGCAGTGCTCGTGGCGTTTGCCTCAGCGACGCAAGATATCGCGGTGGATGCATATCGGTTGGAGATTTTAGATAACAGTCGCCAAGCCGCCTTGGCCGCCAGTTATATGGCGGGGTATCGGGTGGCTGCGCTATTAGCCACGGCTGGCGCGCTGTATTTTGCTGAGTGGTTTGGCTCGACCGGTGTGCAGTACCGGCATGCGGCTTGGGCGAGTACTTACTTATTATTTGCCTTACTGATGCTGCCCGGATTGCTCACTACTCTGTGGATGAAAGAGCCCGAATTGGTAGCGCAGGCTGCTGACACGGTGATGCGTTATAAACTCAGTCATCAGCTGATTTCTGTGGTGGTGTTGATGGTGCTACTGATCTCAGTACCGGCGATGGTGACGCAGTTTTATCAAACAGATTTTCAGTCATTGGTCGCTGGCAGCAGCGGCTTAGATGATTTATTTTATAGCGATCGGGCTTTTTTGCGGGCCTTGCTGTACACCCTGTTAACGGTATTTTGTTTGTCTTCATTGGGCCGTCGAGGGCTGGCGCCGGTGTTAACGCCGGTCAGTGATTTTGTTGTGCGTTACCGTTGGCAAGCGTTGTTACTCTTGGGCTTGGTGGCCACTTACCGGATGTCAGATACGGTGATGGGCGTCATGGCCAATGTGTTTTATATCGACCAAGGTTTTAGCAAAGATCAGATTGCCGGAGTGAGTAAAGTCTTTGGTTTGATTATGACGCTACTGGGCGCTGGAGTGGGCGGCTTATTAATTGTGCGCTTTGGGATTATGCCGATTTTGTTAATTGGCGGTATTACTTCGGCCGGCACAAACTTAATGTTTGTTTTGCTGGCCGGTATGGGCGCTGATTTGAATATGTTGATTGTGACCATTTCGTGCGACAATTTTAGTGCAGGTTTAGCCACGGCCGCCTTTGTGGCGTACTTATCGAGCTTAACGAACCTGCGGTTTTCGGCGACACAGTACGCGCTATTGAGCTCTATTATGCTGTTGTTACCGCGCTTAATTGGTGGGTATTCAGGCGTGATGGTGGATAAGTATGGCTATGAGCAATTCTTTTTAATCAGCTCAATGCTCGGTGTGCCGACCATTCTTCTAATTATCTGGCAGTGGCGCAATGATCATCGTAAAGCCGCTGTGAGCGAAGCTCAGACAGGTGATACTGAAAGCCTGTGATGTATTTTGTTACATGATTGCAGTGATGCACCCTTGAGATTGCCTGTGTTAGGGTGCATTTAATAACTATCTATACGAATAAAGGTGCAAACCATGCGTGGTTTTTTCTTGTTGTTTTTGATTTTCCCCTTCTTAGAATTGTTTTTACTGATACGTGTGGGTTCAAGTATTGGTGCATTAACAACGTTGCTCTTAGTGTTAGCCAGCGGTGTGATTGGTATTTTGTGTATCCGTTTAGCGGGACTGACAACAGCACTGAATGTGCGTCAACGTATGGCGCAAGGTGAGGTGCCGACCGGCGATATGCTCAATGGGTTTTTATTAGCGATGGGCGGTGTATTGTTGTTTATCCCAGGCTTTATCAGCGATGCATTGGGTGTTGTGTGCTTGTTACCTATGACGCGGAACTGGGTGGGGCGTCGAGTCAGCGTGCATATGATGCAAGGCGCAGCCCGTGCGCAGCATTTTCATACGCAAAGCCAAAGCCAGGCGCACACAGAGCAACCCTCGTCGCTGCGTCAATCGCAGACCATTGAAGGTGAGTTTGAGCGTAAAGATTCTTGATGCGCTCAATCACGCTTTAGTGAAAAAATATCAAGCGCAGCCCTTGAAATATTTCCATGCGCCCACATATAGCAATCAGTACAAGATTCTGCCTACGCAGAGTATTTGCGTGTGATGCCATGAGCACAGCACGCCCCGGCTTGCCGGACTTAATTAACGTGCCGATGAGTGTCATCGGTTGATGTAACTAACCCGTTGGGAGAGATCGACAATGAAGCTTCGTCCTCTGCATGACCGTGTGGTAATTCGCCGCAGCGAAGAAGAAACAAAAACAGCAGGCGGCATCGTGCTACCCGGTTCAGCGGCTGAAAAACCAAACCAAGGCGAAATTGTTGCCGTGGGTACAGGTCGCGTTTTAGATAATGGTGATGTACAAGCACTTGCTGTGAAAGTGGGTGATAAAGTGGTTTTTGGTCCTTATTCCGGTAGCAATGCTATCAAAGTGGAAGGCGAAGAATTACTGGTAATGAGCGAAAGCGAAATTCTCGCGGTTGTTGAAGCTTAATTTATCCCCTTGCGTAACTGACACAGAATTGAGGAACAGATTTCATGGCTGCTAAAGAAGTTAAATTCGGCGATTCAGGCCGTAAAAAAATGTTAGCTGGCGTCAACGTATTGGCTGACGCAGTAAAAGCAACATTAGGCCCGAAAGGCCGTCACGTTATTTTAGAAAGAAGCTACGGCGCACCGTCCATCACTAAAGATGGTGTTTCTGTTGCAAAAGAAATTGAATTACAAGACCGTTTTGAAAACATGGGCGCACAGCTGGTTAAAGACGTTGCGTCTAAAGCCAACGACGAAGCCGGTGACGGTACCACCACTGCTACAGTTCTAGCGCAAGCCATCGTTAACGAAGGCTTGAAAGCAGTTGCAGCGGGCATGAATCCGATGGATCTCAAGCGCGGTATTGATAAAGCAACCATCGCAATTGTTGAGCAAATCAAGCAATTGGCTAAGCCATGCACTGATAACAAAGCCATTGCTCAGGTCGGTACGATTTCAGCTAACGCTGACGCTTCTATCGGCGACATCATTGCTAATGCAATGGAAAAAGTCGGCAAAGAAGGTGTGATCACCGTTGAAGAAGGTTCAGGTCTGGATAACGAATTGTCTGTGGTTGAAGGCATGCAGTTTGACCGTGGTTACTTGTCACCTTATTTCATCAACAAGCCAGACACTATGGTTGCCGAGCTGGAAAGCCCGCTGTTGCTGTTAGTTGACAAGAAAATCTCTAACATCCGCGAATTGCTGCCCGTACTGGAAGCCGTTGCTAAAGCCGGTCGTCCATTGTTGATCGTTGCTGAAGATGTTGAAGGCGAAGCCTTAGCGACTTTGGTTGTCAACAACATGCGCGGTATCGTGAAAGTTGCTGCAGTTAAAGCACCAGGTTTTGGCGATCGTCGTAAAGCGATGCTGCAAGACATCGCAATTTTGACCGGCGGTACAGTGATTTCTGAAGAAGTGGGCTTGAGCTTAGACACTACAACTTTAGAGCACCTCGGTAACGCTAAGCGTGTGATCTTGAACAAAGACAACACCACCATTATCGATGGTTCAGGTGAGCAAACGGATATCGAAGCACGTGTGCTGCAGATCCGTAAGCAAATCGAAGAAACTTCTTCAGACTACGACAAAGAAAAGCTGCAAGAGCGTCTGGCTAAATTAGCCGGTGGTGTTGCGGTGATCAAAGTTGGCGCAGCCACTGAAGTTGAAATGAAAGAGAAGAAAGCCCGCGTTGAAGATGCGCTGCACGCAACCCGTGCTGCCGTTGAAGAAGGTGTGGTACCTGGCGGTGGTGTTGCACTGGTGCGCGCACTGCAAGCGATCAGCGAGCTCAAAGGCGACAACGAAGATCAGAACGTTGGTATTGCTCTGCTGCGTCGTGCAGTTGAGTCACCACTGCGTCAGATCGTTGCTAACGCTGGCGACGAGCCAAGCGTGGTGGTTGATAAAGTTAAGCAAGGCGAAGGTAACTACGGTTACAACGCAGCAACGGGCGAGTACGGCGATATGATTGCGATGGGTATTTTGGACCCAGCAAAAGTAACCCGTTCAGCGCTACAAGCTGCCGCGTCAATCGCTGGCTTGATGGTCACCACTGAAGCGATGATCGCTGACATCAAAGATGACAGCGCCGCACCTGCAATGCCTGATATGGGCGGCATGGGTGGAATGGGAGGT
>JAAZJF010000100.1 GCA_012800475.1 Gammaproteobacteria bacterium | reverse complement strand
GGTCCAGAACACAGCTTAATTGCTTTGGGCCACGCCGGTTGGGGTGCAGGGCAAATCGAAGACGAGTTGCGCGCTAATGCGTGGCTATCATGTCCAGCTGATTTAGATATTATTTTCCAGACCCCCATTGCACAACGCCGCAGCGCTGCCGCAGCACTCTTGGGTGTCGATTTAGACCGCCTCAGTCATCAGGTAGGTCACGCATGAGCGAAGCCACAACTGCACCCAAGTTACTGCTGGGCTTTGATTATGGCACCAAACAAATTGGCGTGGCCGTCGGGCAAATGGTCACCCAGCAAGCGCGCGAGCTGTGCAACTTAAAAGCCCGTGACGGCATCCCCAATTGGGAGCAGATCGAAGCACTGATAAAAGAGTGGCAGCCCGATGCACTTGTTGTAGGATTACCGCTGCATATGGATGGCACACCCAGCGATATGTGCGTGCGCGCCGAAAAATTTGCCCGGCGTTTAAATGGCCGTTTTAACTTACCTGTCCATACCCACGATGAGCGTCTCACGACATTTGCAGCTAAAGGTCAGCGCTTATCACAAGGACAACAACGTGGCAGCTACCGCGAACAACCTGTGGATGCATTAGCCGCTGCATTATTACTGCAAGGCTGGCTCGAAGCACACAGCAACAGCTGACCGCCCAAAAGGAGTGTATTGATATGAGCTTACCTGATCCTGCTGTATTGATTTCTACAATAGCCCAACAACTGCAAGACCACCTCAAAGCACGCGGTATTGAGCACCCTCGTTTTGTCGGCATTCACACCGGCGGTGTGTGGGTCGCGAACGCCTTGCTCAAAGAGCTCAAGCATGAAGAACCCTTAGGTATTTTAAACGTTTCATTTTACCGCGATGACTTCAGCCGCACCGGCTTGCACCCGCAAGTGCGCCCTTCTGAGCTGCCGTTTGAAATTGCCGACCAGCATTTAGTGCTGATTGATGACGTATTAATGAGCGGGCGCACCATCCGCGCAGCGCTCAACGAGCTGTTTGATTATGGCCGCCCAGCCAGCGTGACCTTAGTGTGCTTGCTTGACCTCAATGCCCGTGAATTACCCATTGGCCCTGATATTGTCGGCGCCACACTGTCACTTGAACCCAATCAGCGGGTTAAATTGACCGGTCCTGAACCCTTAGCTATCCAACTGCAAACCATCGACAACCTATGAGATCCTCGCAATGATTCCTCCTGCCCCCAAGTGCCCGTTGCAGCTCAACGACCAAGGCCGCCTGCGCCATTTTTTATCCCTCGACGGCCTGCCTCGCAGCATGCTCACCGAGATTTTAGACACCGCTGACTCTTTTTTAGAAGTGGGTGCCCGTGCCGTTAAAAAAGTCCCTTTATTACGCGGTATGACCGTGTGTAACGTGTTCTTTGAAAACTCCACGCGCACGCGCACCACTTTTGAACTGGCGGCCAAACGTTTATCAGCGGACGTGATTACCCTCAACGTGTCCACCTCCTCGACCAGTAAAGGTGAAACCCTCACCGATACCCTGCGTACCCTTGAGGCGATGGCGGCGGATATGTTTGTGGTCCGTCACGCTGACTCAGGCGCTGCACACTTTATTGCTGAGCACGTCACGCCCAATGTTGCCATTATTAATGGCGGTGATGGCCGTCATGCGCACCCCACGCAAGGCATGCTGGATATGTTGACCATTCGCCGGCACAAAGGTGACTTTGAAAAGCTAAAAGTCGCGATCGTCGGCGATATCCTGCACTCACGTGTGGCACGCTCAAATATGATTGCGTTGAAAACCCTAGGCTGCCCAGATATCCGTGTGATTGCTCCCAAAACCTTGCTGCCGGTTGGTCTTGAGCAATATGGCGTCAATGTCTACACGGACGTTAATGAAGGCCTCAAAGGTGTCGATGTCATCATTATGCTGCGCTTACAGCGTGAGCGTATGCAAGGTGGCTTGCTGCCCAGTGAAGGTGAGTTTTATCGCCTGTACGGCTTAAGTGAGCAGCGTTTAGCACTGGCGCATCCTGATGCGATTGTGTTGCACCCCGGCCCTATTAACCGTGGTGTGGAAATTGATTCACTGGTCGCAGATTGCCCGCGCTCGATGATCCTCAACCAAGTGACCTACGGTATCGCTGTGCGTATGGCGGTGCTGTCTTTGACCATGAGCGGTCAAAATGAGCAACGTCAATTGGATGCACAAAAGCAGGAGAATCTCTGATGCGTATACAGATTAATGGTGCACGCTTAATTGATCCTGCAAGCAATATGGATCAACACGCTGATATTTTTATTGATGACGGTAAAATTGTTGCGCTGGGCGATACGCCACGGGGTTTTGTCGCCGATCAAATGATCGATGCCCATGGCTTAATTGCCGCACCCGGCTTGGTCGATGTCTCGGCCTCGTTACGTGAACCCGGTTATGGCCGTAAAGGCTCCATCGCTTCTGAAACACGCGCCG
>JAAZJF010000099.1 GCA_012800475.1 Gammaproteobacteria bacterium | reverse complement strand
TTTTTTGATAATAAAACGCCCGAGCGGTGTGCGCCCGGGCGTCGGACGCTTACACAGTTGGATCACAACTTAGTAAGCAAAGTAAAAGTAAGGGTTTAACCTTAGATTTTACCTACAAGGTCAAGTGAAGGAGACAATGTTGCTTCGCCTTCTTTCCACTTAGCTGGGCATACTTCACCTGGGTGAGCAGCAACGTACTGAGCCGCTTTAACTTTGCGCAGTAACTCTTGTGCGTCACGGCCGATACCACCAGCGTTGATTTCAACGATCTGGATTTTACCGTCTGGATCGATCACGAACGTACCACGATCAGCCAAACCCGCTTCTTCGATCATCACGCCAAAGTTGCGCGTGATTTGACCTGTTGGGTCACCGATCATTGGGTACTGTAACTTACCAATTTCTGGTGAAGTGTCGTGCCATGCTTTGTGGGTGAAGTGGGTGTCAGTTGATACTGAGTAGATTTCTACGCCCATTTTCTGGAATGTTTCGTAGTTGTCAGCCAAGTCACCTAGTTCAGTTGGGCAAACGAAGGTAAAGTCAGCTGGGTAGAAAAACACGACAGACCACTTACCTTTCATGTCTGCTTCAGTCACTTCGATGAAATCACCGTTGTGGTATGCAGTTGCTTTAAATGGTTTTACTTCGCTATTAATGTAAGACATTAAATAATTCCTCTGTGGGGTTAAGAACTTGTGATGCTTATAGTAGGTCATCTTTACAGTTAGGCATAATCAATTGATCAAATAGAAGCTATAGCCTTAATCTATTGAACCAATTTTTCAGATAGGCCAACTCGAATCACAGCACAGACAACACAATCGACGTGCTGCTGTAATATACGCGACTCTCGCCACACTTTTGGTGACACAACACACAAAGAGTTCAGTCGACTGTTTGATCAGGGCAACTGAACATGACGCTTATTTAAGGTACGTCTCTACATGCAGATTTTCAAGGTGGGCGGCGCAGTCCGCGATCAACTTTTAGGCCGTTCGGTGGTGGATATTGACTGGGTGGTGGTCGGTGCAACGCCAGAGCAGATGCGCGCTCAAGGCTATCGTGCGGTGGGTGATGACTTCCCTGTTTTTCTACACCCCACCAGCGGTGAAGAATATGCACTGGCGCGTACTGAGCGCAAAAGCGGGCATGGTTATGGCGGTTTTGTTTTTCATACCAGCCCCGAGGTGACTTTAGAAGAAGATCTACTGCGCCGTGATCTGACAGTCAATGCTATGGCCCAAGCCGAGGACGGTACATTATTTGACCCCTACGGCGGCCAAGCGGATCTCGCCGCTCGGGTATTGCGCCACGTTTCACCCGCCTTTGCCGAAGATCCATTACGTGTGCTGCGTGTAGCGCGCTTTGCTGCGCGTTATGCTTATCTCGGCTTTAGTGTTGCCAGCGAAACACTGACGCTGATGCGCGAACTGGCTGAATCAGGCGAATTAGCCCACTTAACCGCTGAACGCATCTGGCAAGAATTTGCCTGCGCGCTGATGGAAGATAACCCTGAAGTCTTTATTCAAGTGCTGCGCGATTGCGGTGCCTTAAAAGCCTTGTTACCGGAAGTGGATGCGCTCTTTGGTGTACCGCAAACCGCTGAATATCATCCAGAAATTGATACCGGTTTGCATATTCTCAGTGTATTACAACAATGCGCGCGCTTTGCCCAACCTTTGAATGTGCGCTGGGCCTGCTTGCTGCATGACTTAGGTAAAGGCACCACCAAGCCCGAGCTGTGGCCGCGCCATATTGCCCATGAAAAACGTGGTGTACCCCTGATTAAAAAAGTGAATCAACGCTTTAAAGCACCCAATGACTGCGCCGAATTGGCCCTACTGGTCGGCGAATATCACACCCATGCGCATCGTGCGCTCGAATTACGCCCTGACACCTTATTAAAATTATTAATGAAGTTTGACATCATGCGTCGCCCACAGCGTTTTGCGGATTTTATCAGCGCCAGCGAAATGGATTCACGCGGACGCTTAGGCTTGGAAGATCGTGATTACGCGCAAGCGGATTACCTGCGCCAAGCCGCTGTCGTAGTGCGCACGGTGGATGTGCAACCTTTGTTAGAGCAAGGCATCCAAGGCGCAGACTTGGGGCGCGCACTCAATGTAGAGCGCTTAACTGCTTTGCAGCACTATGTCACGCAGGCACGCGCTAACTTATAAAGAGTTACCCTGATCCTGACCACTGGCACAGCGACCACGCAGCGCCAGTGGATCCACTAAGTTGCTGGCAATCGCCATACCCACCAGATCCGCCAAAGTGTTGGCCTGCATATGCTTCATCACCCGCGAACGATACAGGTCAATGGTCTTAACGCTAATGCCCAGCTGCTCAGCGATTTCACGGTTGGTATAGCCTTGCACTAACGGCAGCAGTACATCACTCTCGCGCGGCGTTAAGCTGGCAATGCGCTGCAGTACAGCCTGTAAAGCACTTTGATCGTGCAGCTCACTCCATTGATTTAAAGCCTGCTGCACGCTGTCTAACAGCAATTGCTCATTATAAGGCTTCTCAATAAAGTCCACGGCGCCAGCACGAAACGCGCGCACGACAATGGGCACATCCGCATGACCACTCACAAAAATAATCGGTAACGCCAAACCCCGTGCGCGTAACGCCTCCTGCACACTTAAGCCACCCATACCAGGCATACGAATATCTAAAATCACACAAGCATGCGTACTGCGTATATCAGCATCTAAAAACGCTTGCCCACTGGTAAAAGGCACAGCACGTAACCCCACCGACTCCAGCAGCCATAGGGTTGAGTCGAGCATGCCCTGATCATCATCGACCACATATACGATTTGTTCTAATGCACTCACATGGCGTCCTTATAATTATTGATGAGCTGAGTGTGCAACCAAAGCACAGTCATGTAGTGCTAAAGATAAGGCGCTACATCTTGTATATACTCTAGTACCTAAGCCATTCTATACACATACATATACAATGACTGAGCCCGCATTACTCTAAGGATACCCTATGAGCTGTCACGAGAAATCTTTTAGCACCTATCAGCGTGAAGTCATTAAAAAAGTCAAAACGCTGATGAGAGATACGCAGGTCAACTACGAAAAAAGTCCCAACAATCACCTGCAAATAAAAATAGCAGGTATAGATCGTGTCTTTTTTACCAGCTCAACCCCTTCTGATTCGCGTTCACTGGATAATTTTATAGGTGATATCCGTGCCGAAATCAATCGACTCGCCATGTTGGACGCTCCTCAGCAGATCCCCGCCGAACCACCCAACTCAGTGATCAAAGCTGATGCAAGAAAATCAGCTCAAGCCTTTATGGTTAAAGTTTTTGAAAAAACCCATAAAAAGCTCCAGCGTCGACTCAAACATATTGAAAGAGACGAATACCAAGTCTTTACCACCACAACACTTGATAATCGAGGCGACAGTGTGCGTGAATTTCGAAAAAAACTGATCAAGTCAGAAGTAGAAAAAGCCATAAATACTGGCAAAGGCAAACTTTTTATTCCGCCAGGTCTCAATAAAAAATGCCAAGCAGAACTCGAAGAGCATTTAAACACTGTACTGCCCAGTATCCCCGAATATCATCACCGTATGACGCAAGATATGCCATTAAGCGCTGCAGCTACGCCACAACACAGCAGTCCAGTAATTGCACCACTGGCATCGATACTGCCTGCACAAACACAGCAACAGACGCCCACAAAAGTAGAGCCCAGCGCAGCACCTGCTGACACACCAGTAGCAGAAAAAGTCCTCAGCCAAGCACCGTCAACGGCTAAAATAGAGGCCGCCGACACAGCAGCACCTCATAACGTATTAGACGATTTAATCAACGCCAAACCCCATAAACGTCTTGCGCAACTCAAGGCACTCTCTAAGCAGCACATCGCTTTATTAATAGACGACTGCCAAAAAGCTCTGCAGCAAAAACATCAAGACGATATTGACTTTCTGGCTGAACAAATGCAAAGCCGTGGCGTGAGCCTGCATGAGTTACAGGATGCGTTAAAGTAGCATTATGCGGGTCAAGTCGGCTTGGGCAGCCATATATAAGGGTGTGTTGTGACGCTTACGCACGCCCTCGGCTTTACGCAGAAACAGGTAAACGACAGGTTAAACATAAGCCGCCTAACTGCCCTGCTTGTGCCTCCAACGCGCCACCAAAGCCTTCAACAATACTGCGACTCATCGATAACCCTAAGCCCAACCCTTCCGCCTTACTGGTGTAAAAGGGTGTAAACATGTGTTCCAGTTGTGCTGCTGTCGCTCCAGCACCTTGATCATGCACTTGGATAGACACATGCTGGCCCTGCTGCTGCACCGTGACTAAAATACGTGATGCCTGAGTCGCGTGATGCTGTTCTCGATTGGCTTCAATAGCATTGCGCAACACATTGAGCAGCACTTGCTCCAACAACACACGATCGGCATAAATTAAGGGCACTGTAGAGAGAGTCTGCTGCTCCACCGTAACCTGTGCATTGACCGCCTCCCAAGCACACAACTGCACCGTATCGTGCAGCACTTGGGCAATATTCAGCGCTTGCATACGGCGCGGCTCTTTACGCAAAAAAGCACGTAAGCGCTTAATCACTTGCGCGGCATGATTGGCATGTTCAGTAATACGCTCTAGACCTTGCGCGACCCGCTGCAAAGCGGGATTGTGCATATCTGCCGATTGCAAATACCTTAAGCTGGCACTGGCATAGTTAATCACTGCAGCCAGCGGCTGATTCATTTCATGAGCGATGCCTGAAGTCAGCTCACCTAGAGTGATTAAGCGCGTGGTGTGCGCCAGTTCTTCTTGATGTTTACGGTGTTGCGCTTCACGCAGTTCGCGCTCAGCCATATTACGTGCTACCAAAGAATAGTAACGCTCGCCACCGGCTACGGTATGCGCCAGCAACACCAAAGACACTGGAAAAGATGCAGCATCAGCATAAGGTTGAAATCGGCTTTCACAACTCCACACACCCTGCTCATCAGCAGCTAACCAGCCGTGTTGCGTCAATGCCTGTAAGGTTTGCGCATCGACGATATCCGCCAATTGCCAATCCGCATGCGCAGCACTCGCCTGCAACGCGCGGCGCGCAGAGGGGTTCAACCAACGAATCAAGCCATTGGGATCAACAAATAATACAAGATCCGTATTCACCTCAACTACTTCAGCTAAACGACGACGATTTTCTTCTGCTTTGACCCGCGCAGTGATATCGCGCGATACGCTGATCACTTCAACAATAGCACCGGTATAGGTTTCACGAATGGCACGACTGGCAGTCTCAAACCACAGATAATGCCCTGCGCGATGGCGTACACGCACGGTCATGGTGTGATAACCATCTTCAGCTAATGCATTTTTTGCTAACTGCTCAACCAGCATAATATCGTGCTGATGTAATAATTTTTGACAGCGCATACCCTGCAGTTCTTCAGGCCAATAACCCAGTAAACTCCATGATGCAGGCGTAGCACTGATAAAACGCCCATCGGGCATATGACGTGAGATCAAGTCGGTAGTGTTTTGCGTAATCAGACGATACAGACGCGATGCTTGAGCAGCGTCGTGTAATTGTTGAGTGTGTTGCGTGCTATCACGACCCCGCACGAGCACGCGCTCATGACTGGGGATATAACTCCACAGCAACACACGCTCACCATACTGCGCTGCAACTTCTTCAATCACACGCTGCTGAGTTAAACTGCTGCGCACCAATTGCTTATGATTATGCGGTAGTGCCTGTTGTGCATGCTCAGTCAGAGCAGCACCCAGCAACGCAAGCGCTGCTTGATTCACTTCCAATAATTGCCCTTGCGCGTCGACCCATATAGCAGGCGCAGGATCAGTGCTCAATAACTGCAGCGGCTGCGTGTTGTACTCAGAGGTATGCAAGCCTTCGCTCAAGAGTAATATCAAGGTATCCAGAGCAAATACAGGAGCGTCAGCCTGTAATTCAATCACCACTGCGCCTTGTTGCTGTGGGAATAAGGCTAACTGCGCAATCATTCCATGACTGACGCCAGCACGTCGCATCCGCCGCGACAGCCAGCAATCCATAGCGCTCACCTGCACAAGACTCAACTGTCTTTGCGTTTGCAACTGTGTAAATAACGCTTGATCCGTTGCCGCTAAGACATCTCCTGGCCCCGGCGGCCAACCGCGCACATCACCTTCGGGACTGTAAATACCTGCCGTAGCTTGCCAATTGAAATACCACACCGAGCGTACTTGACGATCACTGCGCAACACCGCCTGCAACGCGCGAGCACACTCAGCTAAAGGTTGTTTTTCATCCAACATGCGGCGCAAGAGACGCAGCTGTAATGTCTGATCAGTCAGGTTATTCATAAGATGCTCGGACCGGTATAGGTAAAGCACTATAATGCTATAGTTTAACTACCATTATAAAAAGACAAAGCATATAACAGAACGACAAACCAACCGTATAACAAATAATAATAAGTTAACGGCCAGAGCTAATAATCAGCCACAGGTATTTTCAATATGTCGATCTACGAGCAAAGCCTTGCCAGAAATGCAGTCAATCATGTGGCTCTGAGCCCATTAAGCTTTATAGAGCGCACTGCTGCAGTCTATCCAAATTACCCTGCTGTCGTGCATGGTGCAATTCGCCGCACATGGGCACAAACCTATACTCGCTGCCGCCAGCTGGCTTCTGCTCTAGCCCATCGCGGTATTGGCCAAGACGATACCGTGGCCGTCATGCTGCCCAATATCCCAGAAATGTTAGAGCTGCATTTCGGCGTACCAATGATAGGTGCGGTAATCAATACACTCAATGTACGCCTCGATGCTGACGCTATCAGTTTTATGCTGGAACACAGCGAAGCTAAAGTATTGGTGGTTGATCGTGAGTTTGGTGAAGTGGCACGCACCGCATGTCATATGCTCGAACATCCGCCGCTGATTATTGATGTAAACGACCCTGAGTACGGCGAAGGCCAGCCCGTTAGCGACTTGGATTATGAAGCGTTTTTAGCCGAAGGCGATCCTGAGTTTGCTTGGCAATGGCCCACTGATGAATGGCAAGCGATTTCACTGAACTACACCTCAGGCACCACAGGTAATCCTAAAGGCGTGGTGTACCATCATCGCGGTGCTTTTTTAAACTCTATGGGCAACCAAATGACCTGGGCGATGGGCAACCATCCGGTGTACCTTTGGACCCTGCCCATGTTCCACTGCAACGGCTGGTGTTACCCATGGACCATTACAGCTTTAGCTGGAGTGCATGTTTTTTTACGCCGCGTAGATCCGCAGAAAGTACTCAACCTGATCCGTGATGAGCGCGTGACGCACATGTGCAGCGCACCGATTGTTTTACAAGCCTTAGTCAATATGCCCGCCGAAGCCAAAGCTGCCATTGAGCACCCCGTCAAAGCCATGGTAGCCGGCGCTGCGCCACCAGCTAAAGTGATTGGTGCGGTTGAAGAAATGGGTATCGAAGTGACTCACGTGTACGGTCTCACTGAGGTGTACGGTCCTGTCACTTTATGTGCATGGCACAAAGAATGGGATGCATTACCACTCGAAGAACGCGCGCAGATTAAATCTCGCCAAGGCGTGCGTTACCCCACGCTTGAAGGGGTGATGGTTGCAGACTCCAAAACCTTAGAGCCCACGCCAAAAGACGGACATACCATTGGCGAAATTTTTATGCGCGGCAATACCGTCATGAAAGGCTATTTAAAAAACCCCACCGCCACACAAGAAGCCTTTGAGGGTGGCTGGTTCCACACCGGCGATTTAGCCGTCTGGCATGCGGACGGTTATGTGGAAATTAAAGACCGCTTAAAAGACATTATTATTTCTGGTGGTGAAAACATTTCCACCATTGAAGTCGAAGGTGTGCTGTATCACCACCCTGCGGTGCTTGAGGTTGCAGTCGTGGCCCGACCTGATGTTCATTGGGGCGAAACACCCTGCGCTTTTATCAATCTCAAAGCCGGTTATGACGAGCTGAGTGCAGAAGACATCATGAGTTTCTGTCGAGAGCATATGGCCGCCTTTAAGGTGCCTAAAACTGTTGTTTTCACAGACCTGCCAAAAACCTCAACAGGAAAAATACAAAAGTTTGTACTGCGCGAAACAGCAAAAACGCTTTAATGCTGCGGCCTCACAGCCATCACAACAATAACAATTAAATCTGGGCGATCTCAATTTACAAAGAGCGTCAGCACAGATCATTAATGGGATTTAAGCCATGCAGTTTTATAAACGTAAAGACGGTGAAGAACAACCTTATTGGCCTGCGGGCCCTTTTAAAGTGCGCTTACCTTTTGTGCATTATCGCTGGGAAACGGCGGAAATGTTTCAAGCATTGATCATGTTTGTGGTCAGTCTGGGCATGATTCCGCTGTTAGAAAAGTACTTAGGCTTACCCTATGATGTCGCCCTCGCCTATGTCACGGTGTGCGGTATTGGCTTTATGCTACCCGCTCTTTTAGGTGTGCCTTATGTGCCGGGCTGGATTACCCCAGGCATACCTGTTGTGTTGCTTTTTTTAGGGGATTACGAACCTGGCCCTGAAGCGATCCAAGCATTGTTCGCTTTGCAATTTCTAGTCTTCGTGATTTTTTTAGTACTGGGCATCACACGCTTAGGCAGCACATTAGTGCGCATTATTCCCAACTCAATGAAAGGCGGCATCATTATTGGTGCAGGTATTGCAGCACTGATCGGTGAAATTGATACCGGTGGACGCCTAGCTAATACACCCATTTCGCTCGTAATTGGTAGTTTAGTTTGCTTGTACCTGATGTTTTCAGTGTCGTTTCGCAGCCTCACAGATCGAGTACCGCTGGCACGTAAGATAGTTAACTACGGCATGGTACCTGGGATGTTGATTGCGATTTTTATTGGCATTGCTGTAGGTGAGTATTCAATGCCGGATATCCGCTTCGGCATCACTCAGCCAGCATTTTCTGAGATGTGGAATTACTTGCCATTTCACTTAGGCTTCCCCGATGCCAAGGTATTTATGCTCGCCATTCCCACAGCCGTGATTGCTTATATCATTGCCTTTGGTGACATCATCGTAGGTCAATCATTGATGCAACGTGCTGATGAATTACGCCCCGATGAAAAAATCGAAAACAATATCGACCGTGTGCACTTGGTCACTGCCTTACGCAATGCTTTGCATGCGTTTTTCGCTCCGTACCCTGGCTTAGCTGGTCCAATTTGGACAGCGGTCGCAGCCACTATGGCTGAGCGTTATAAATACGGTCGTCATGCAATGGAATCTATTTACAGCGGCGGCGGTACATTTTGGATCACAGGTTTCTTAGCGTTGTTTATGCTCCCTCTGGTGACCTTTTTCCAGCCTGTACTGCCTATTGCACTGTCCTTGACGTTAGTTTTAACCGGCTATATTTGCTTAATGGTGGGCTTTGAGCAGCTCAATAACAACACTGAACGCGGTATTGCTGGAACTATGGGAGTGGTGCTGGCGGTCTACGGCGCAGGCTGGGGTTTAGCAGCAGGTGCGGTGCTCTATATTTTAGTTGAGCGCACCCACATTCTGAAATTCACCTCTGCCAAACCTGAACAAGACGACACGGCAACCCCAACAGAATAATCAATATTTGTATTAGATGGCCGCCTTAACCTGCGGCCATCGCCATTAAAACAGGATAGATCATGTCTGACTTTAACGCTCCCTTACGCGACCTCCGCTTTGTGTTACATGAAGTCTTTAATGCACAAAAAGTGTGGGACCAACTCCCAGAATTACAAGAAAACGTTGATAGCGAAACAGCCGATGCCATTCTTGAAGAAGCAGCCAAAGTCACTGGCCAATTAATTGCTCCGCTGAGTCGCAGCGGTGATGAGCAAGGTGCCCAGTGGAACCAGGGTATTGTTACCACACCGGACGGTTTTAAAGAGGCTTACAACACCTATATTGAAGGTGGCTGGGTCGGTTTATCAGGCAACCCTGCCTACGGCGGCATGGGCATGCCCAAAATGCTGTCGGTGCAATTTGAAGAAATGCTCTACGCGGCAGACTCAAGCTTTGCCTTGTACTCAGCGCTCACTTCAGGTGCTTGTTTGGCCATTGATGCGCATGCCAGCGAAGAGTTAAAAAGCACATATTTACCGCCCTTATATGCCGGCCGCTGGGCGGGCGTGATGTGTTTAACCGAGGCCCATGCGGGGACCGACTTAGGCTTGATTCGCACGCGCGCCATACCGCAGGATGATGGCAGCTATACCATCACTGGTAGCAAAATCTTTATTACCGGCGGCGAACAAGACCTCACCGAAAACATCATTCATTTAGTCTTAGCTAAATTGCCCGATGCACCTGCAGGGGCACGTGGTATTTCTTTATTCTTAGTGCCTAAAGTGCAGGTCAATACGGATGGCTCGCTGGGTGAGCAGAACGCCGTCACTTGCGGCTCGATCGAACATAAAATGGGCATTAAAGCCTCTGCCACCTGCGTGATGAACTTTGATGGTGCGACAGGCTATTTAGTGGGCGAGCTCAATAAAGGTCTGGCAGCCATGTTCACCATGATGAACTACGAGCGTTTATCTATTGGTATTCAAGGTATTGGTTGCGCGCAAACTTCGTATCAGCGTGCCGCTGACTATGCTCGCGAGCGTATTCAAAGCCGCGCCGCAACAGGTGCGCAAAATGCTGCACAGGCTGCTGACCCGATTATTGTGCATGCTGATGTACGCCGTATGCTGCTGACCATGAAAAGCATGACCGAAGGCGGCCGTGCCTTTGCTTGCTATGTCGGCAAACAATTGGATATCGCCAAGTTCAGTCCCGATGCAGCGCTGGCTGAGCAAGCGCAAGATCTGGTCGCCCTACTGACACCGGTGACCAAAGCCTTTTTCACTGACACCGGTTTAGAAAGCTGCATCCATGGCCAGCAAGTATTTGGGGGTCATGGCTATGTGCGTGAATGGGGTCAAGAACAACTGGTGCGTGACGTACGCATTGCGCAAATTTACGAAGGCACCAACGGTATTCAAGCCTTGGATTTAGTCGCTCGTAAACTGGTCGCCAACCGTGGGGCATTTTTACAGACCTTCACCGACACAGTTCGCGCACAAATCAGTCAGCCTAATACGCTGTATGCCGCCGAAGTTATGACAGCGCTGCAGCGCCTAGAAAGTGTCAGTCACTGGCTGCTTGAGCAAGCCGGCGCTAACAAAAACGAAGTCGGTGCTGCATCCGTTGAATACCTGCACCTCTTTGGTTATGTGGCGTACGCTTGGATGTGGTCACGCATGGCGACAACAGCCCAGAACAATCATGCGCAAGAACCTGATTTTTATGCTGCGAAACTGGCCACTGCTGACTTTTATTTCAGCCGCATGCTGCCACGCACATTAGCTCTTGAAGCCAGTATCAAAGCCGGTAGTGCATCACTCTATGGGGTAGCCGCAGAGCATTTCTAAAGTGCATTAAGATGCGCCCTTGAGTCTGTTTTAAAGTATTTAAGGGCGCACATATTCAACAACTAAGGAACACAATAATAATGAGAACCTTAACCACCCTTCAAGGCAACAGCCAAAAACTCGATGGCGGCGCCATGTTTGGTAATGCCCCCAAAGCTCTATGGCAACGCTGGATGCAGCCCGACGAACTCAATCGTATTGATTTGGGTTGCCGTGCTTTA
>JAAZJF010000098.1 GCA_012800475.1 Gammaproteobacteria bacterium | reverse complement strand
GCGTAGTGCTGAAACACAAAACCCACGTTGCGCTTGCGTACATCACGGCGTGATACGTCATCGCCGTTAAAAAAAACAGCACCCGTATCCGCTGTTTCTAAACCGGCAATAATACGCAGCAGTGTCGTTTTACCGCAGCCGGAAGGGCCGAGCAACGCCACCAGTTCACCAGCTTGAATCTCTAAATTAATGTTGTTTAATGCCGTAAAGCTGCCGAACTGCTTATGGACTTGGCGGACTTCAATACTCATGTTTATGCGTCTCCATGATTGAGTTGACGGTTGATTCGTGATTCGCTCCATTGCTTGAGCAAGAGCATAAACAACGCCAAAATTAACAGCAGGCTGGCCACACTAAAGGCCGCTACGTGGTTGTATTCGTTGTACAAAATCTCAACATGCAAGGGCAGGGTGTTGGTAAAACCACGGATATGCCCAGACACGACCGATACCGCACCAAACTCACCCATCGCCCGCGCCGTACACAGCACTACGCCGTACATTAAGCCCCATTTGATATTGGGTACGGTGACATGCCAAAACATCTGCCAACCGCTGGCGCCCAGCAAACGTGCGGCTTCTTCTTCTTGTGTGCCTTGTTGCTGCATCAATGGAATCAACTCGCGTGCAACAAAAGGTACAGTGACAAACAAGGTGGCCAGTACAATGCCCGGTACGGCAAAGATGATTTGAATGTCGTGCTCAATCAGCCATTCACCAAAAAATCCCTGTGCGCCAAACAGCAAGACATAGACTAAACCGGCAATAATCGGCGAGACGGAAAAAGGTAAATCAATCAAAGTGATTAACATGCTTTTGCCGTAGAAATCATGCTTACTCACGCACCAAGCGGCAGCCACGCCAAAGACTAAATTCAGTGGTACTGAAATCGCTACAGCAAGCAAAGTGAGCTTGAGAGCTGAAATCGCGTCAGGCTCTAGCATGGATTCAAAAAAGTGCCCGACACCCATTTTCAAGGCTTCGATCAGCACAATGGTCAGCGGTAACACCAGAAAAATAATAAAGGTTGCCCAAGCGGCAATAATCAGAGCCCAGCGCGCCTTGCTTGGCGCATTACTTGAGTTGTGAGGTGAAGTGGTCGACATATCTATTCCTTAGCCTTTAGCCACGTAGCGTTGCAGAAGGTTGATCAGCAGCAATAATACAAATGACACCACCAGCATCATCACGCCAATGGCTGTGGCTCCGAGGTAATCGTATTGATCGAGCTTAACCATGATTAATAAGGGCAGGATTTCAGTTTTGCCGGGCATATTACCGGCAATAAAAATCACTGAACCGTACTCACCGACACCGCGGGCAAAAGCTAAAGCAAAGCCGGTTAACCACGCCGGCAGTAAAGCGGGCAGCAGTACATGGCGAAACACTTGTAAGGGGCGCGCGCCTAAACACGCCGCTGCTTCTTCAAGCTCACGTGGAATATCTGCCAATACGGGCTGGATGGTGCGCACCACAAAAGGCAGGGTGACAAAGGTCAGCGCCAAAGTAATGCCCAGCGGTGTGTAGGAAATAGCAATGCCCATTTCAGTGGCAAAACGACCAATAAAACCAT
>JAAZJF010000097.1 GCA_012800475.1 Gammaproteobacteria bacterium | reverse complement strand
TTCTCCGCAGATAAAAAGAGGCATTCTAGCCATTTAATCGTCTAACGTGCAGTCCTTTTGCTTGTTCTATGCTTTACGCCCGCTATACTTTACAAATATTGCGGTCACTGGCGATACATTAACCTGCTAACCACTCGTTTTAACTGCCCTATTCTTTGGATACTATTGTTTATGCAACATGATTCAACTCACACTCGGCGCAGCAGTATTGCTTCGCGCATCGCAGGTTATGTTTTTTTAATTATCGTTGTTTGCATCCTATCCTTGGCGTGGTTGGTACACTCTCAGCTCAAGTGGTCACTGCAACAGCAAGCTGACGCGCTGGGCCACAGCTTATTGCAACACAATCGACGCAGCGCAGAAAGCGCTCTATCAACCAATGACACTTTAAGTGTGGCGGTGTTATTACGCGAACTGGTCGACAACCCTTATGTGTCGCATGCGGCGCTGCATAACACCGATGACCGCGTTTTAGCTGAAGCCGGCAAACGGCCAAAGCCCAAACACACTGAGCATCGCCTGTACTCACAGGAGCTGTCGCTGCACAATGTCAAAGCAGGCTACATTCTGCTGCATATTGATATGAAGCCCTTGCAGCAACCTCTCACCACCAGTATGCAAACTTTGGGTGCAGTGGGTGCAGTATTACTACTGTTCGCCGCTTTTTTATCAGCGCACTTAGGCCGCTCCATTGCGCTGCCCTTGCAAAACTTAAGCAACTGGCTGATTAATCCAATTGCGCCTGCTCCTCACACACATCGCAGTGATGAAGTGGGTCTATTAGCGCGACAACTCAATCAATACTATGGTGATGACACTCACAGCACCGACGTTGACACGGATCACAGCCAAGCATCAGTAGTGACAACTGACATCGTGCCAACGGCGAAACCTGCAGCACCTACTGTAGAGTCCAGCAATACTGTACTGCCCACAGCTAAGACGTTTAACGATGCCCCGATACTCGACAAGCCTGCACCCGCGCCCTCATTTGAGACCTTTAATCTATCGCCCATTGCAGAACGCACAGCAGTTTTGGCTGTTGAACTCAACAGCATGGAGCAGTTGCGTCAATTGCCCAGCGAAACACTGATTGAGTTGCTCAAAAAATACCGCACAGCGGTGAAGCACGCGGCTGAGCTGCATCATGGGCAACTGCATTCGCTGGCCGATGGGCGCAGCTTGATTACTTTCCATAACGACAGTGCCGAATATCCACGCAATGCCGTGTGTTGCGGTGAGTTGCTGCGCGCCTTTGGTCATACCTTACAACATGAGATATCCGGCAGTGGCGTGCAACTGCATATTCAACTGGGCCTCAGTGAAGGCCAGACTATTAAAGATGCATCCTTAGGTGAGCTGCTGCTCAATGCCAGCACGCAAACAGCCATGACGCTCAGTCAACACAGCACCAATCAACTGCTGATGAGCAATAGCATCGCCCATAACAGCCGTCTGGCCACCTGTGCGCGCTTGCGGCCTGTTATGCAACCTGAGCACAGCAGCTGCCTAGAAACACTACTCTCACCTTACCCAGCCATTTTGCAAGACCAATTGCAGAGCCTGCAACGCAGCTCGGTGTAGTTGCTGCCAGCTTCAGTGCAATGGCAAACACACACTTAGATGCCGCAATAAAAAACGCCGCGTTCCAGTTCAACTGAGGCGCGGCGTTGTTTTAGCAATCTATACACACTAGAAACGATACACTTCTTGTTCACGCACAGGCTCTACAACAGGTATTTTTAACGGCACCATCGAGCCTTGCGACGGCTTCTCACTGTGCTTTTCAGCGCTGGACGCACGCTGAGTGGGCTGGGCTGTTTGCGTAGGCAAAGCCGTTTCAATCGCCTTTACCAGCTGCTTGGATAGCGCAACCAGCAGATCACTTTGCGCTCGCACTTGATCGCCAAGTTCACCATTGTGTTGCTCTTCAAGATGCACGACACGGCTGTCACGCGCGACACCCTTCTCATCCAGCAGACGCCACTGCGCCTCTAACACCGCAGGTTGCTGTACACCTGAGTCCAAACGACTGATGCTCAGCACAACTTGCGCTTGCGCCACCATACCAATGCGGTCGGGGTATAAAGAAATACGGCTACTGCCGAGTTGTTGTGAGATCTGACGCAATAATAACTGCCCCATATCATCCTCAACACTACCGGCCCAACGCGCTTGCGAGCTGATACTTAAGCTACCATCCGCCTCGCGCTGCATAATACTTTCACGCTGTAGATAATCAGCAACGGTGAATGGCCCGAGCAAAACAGTGGCTGTATTTTTATCGCTTTCCATCTCAACTGCAGACTGTTGAAACTTATAAAACTGTGCAGGTGGCGCAACCGCACACCCAACGACACCAACTGCCAACACCCCAAGCATGGTGATATTGCGTGGTAAGCGCATTAAATACTTCATTTGTTCACCGTTTCTTACCAAATATAATCGATTGTGGCTGTTGCTCTAAACTTTCAGCTGTACGCTGCAGTGCTTTACTGGCTTGCCCCAAATCCTGTAAAGACTGTAATAATTGATATTGTAACTCGGATTGCGGCCCTAAACTGCGGCGACCGTCACTCACCATACCATCCATCTGCTGCAAAGCATCACGAGCACTTTGCGCAGCATGACGTACATCACCTAAAGCTTCTTTGAGCTCTACACTACCGCTGTGCACATTATCCAACATTCCAGGTAAGCGTTGTTGCAACTGCTGGGTGATTTTTTCAAAACTGGCTAACGATCCGCTTAGGCTTTCAATACCCGCTTGTGTTTCCGGCGCAGAAGCTAAACGCTCAAACGCCAATAAGGTTTTATTTGCCGCTTCAAGGGTATCTTTTAACGGCATTTCCTTTAAACCATCCACTAAATCGCGCAGCACATCAGCAGCCTGATCAATACGCGAGGGTACGGTAGGAATAGCCGGCAAATCAATCATATGCGGCTCACGAATATAGGTTTTTTGATCTGGGAAAAAATCCAGCGCGACAATCGCTTTACCCGTCAAAAAACTGGGGGTTTGCAACTGCGCACCCAGACCGCGCTCGACCAAACGTCCAATTGAGCGATCAAAGCCACTACCGCCGTCTTCATTACGGTCTTTTTCGGCATTGATACGAATAGTCACCGGCATCACCACATCATTGAGATTGCGGTCATATGACAGAGTAATCTGGCGCACACTGCCCACTTTCACACCGCGGTAGGTGACATCAGCGCCCACATCTAAGCCGTCCAGCGCACCGGTAAAGTACACCACATACTCCACAGGTTTACTAAATAAGCTGTCACGGCTAAGTAACAGCAAGCCTGCAGCCAGTAAGGCAACGCCCGCTAATAAAAACGCACCAATAAAAAATGGCTTACGCGACTCAGTCATTTTGTCACCTCATGTGTTGCAGCTTCACCGCGCCGTAAAAAGCGCTGCACTGTCTCAGGGCCATGCTCTAATAACTCAGGTAAAGATCCTAGAGCAATTTGTGTGCGGGTTTTATTATCTAAAAATAAACAGGTATCAGCCACAGCATAAATACTGGGCAACTCATGCGTAACTAAAACAATACTTGAGCCTAAACTGTCACGCAGCTGCAAGATTAACTCGTCCAAGGCCATGGAACTCAGTGGGTCGAGACCTGCTGATGGCTCATCAAAAAACAGTACTTGCGGATCTAAAGCCAAAGCGCGAGCCAAAGCTGCACGTTTGCGCATACCGCCTGATAGTTCAGCAGGATACAAGGTATCGCAACCAGACAAACCCACCAAAGCCAACTTGATGGCAGCTAATTCATGCAAATCAGCGGTACTCAGCTCAGGACGCCAAGCACTCATGGGCAAGCAAATATTTTCACGCAATGTCATGCCGCCCCACAGTGCACCATTTTGATAGAGCACACCAAAATGCTGCTGTAAATTAGCACGACTGTCAGCATCACGTGCCCAAAAGTCTTCACCATTAAATAAAACACGTCCTGCCAAAGGCGCTTGCAAGCCGATCAAATGGCGCAATAAAGTGCTTTTACCGCAGCCACTGCCGCCCATAATGACAAAGACTTCGCCTTTTTTAATGCTGAAGTTGAGGTCACGCTGAATCACTAACGAGCCATAACCCGCACTCAAATTATCTGCAACTAATATGGCATCACTCATGCTTAGATCCCCAGCTGCGTGCAAATAAGGGTAATGGCTGCATCACTGACGACCAAAGCCACAATAATACTCACCACAGCGTTGGTCGTGGCTTGACCCACCGCTTGCGCATTACGACCACACGACAAACCGTAATAACAGCCAATTAAACCAATCAACACAGCAAAGACTAAACTTTTAAACAAACCAATTAAAAAATCAGTCAGGGTGAGCATCTCTAAACTTTGGTTAATATACTGCGCGGCAGAAATATCAAATAATCCTGAGCCAATCACAAATCCACCGAAGATCCCTAAAATATCAGCAAATACCGTTAGCAGCGGCATGCTGACTAATAACGCTAATAAGCGTGGTAAGACCAAGAACTCAAGCGGTGGAAATCCAAAGGTTTTTAACGCATCAATTTCTTCATTGGCCTGCATACTGCCCAATTCTGCGGCATAGGCAGCACCGGTACGTCCGGCCATAATCACTGCGGTCATCAACGCGCCCATCTCACGGGTCATACCGATGGACACCATATTGGCAATGTAAAGTTGCGCGCCAAAGGCTTCAAGTTGCACAGCGCCAACAAAAGCTAAAATCAGCCCAATCAAGCTGGCAATCAAAGCCACAATGGGCAAAGCACCTGGGCCGCACTGCTGAAAGGCCATCCAGAAATCTGACATGCGCATCCGTGCTTTACCGATGCACAAGCGCCCTGCAGCTTGCACCACTTCACCGATAAAAATACAGGATTGCTTAAGCGCCTCAGTGACGTTTTGCGCGCCTAAACCGACGCGTGCGACCCAGCCATATTCAGGCGGTGGTGCTTCTTGTGCTTGTGTGGATGGGCTGGCAGCCATTTCTAAGAGGCGTTCAACCCCATCCGGCAACCCTTGCAGGTCCAACGCCACCTCTTGCTCATCGGCTAAACGCTGCAAGCGCCGCAATACGGCTAATAAGCTGCTGTCCCACGCCTCAACTGCAACCTGTACGGTGAGCTGCTCTGGCAAACGCCCACCTTGACGCCACACATCGTTTAACTCAGGTTTGCGCAGCGCTAAAGTCCAGCTGCCACTGACATGCAGCACCGGTGCAGCTGTGCTGTGATCCCACTCTAATGACGGTGCTTTACTCATCTAGCTATCCTTTAACAACGTGGGGCAGACTCTATGTGCTGCATGCTCAACTGATATGCACCACTTTAAGGCTCAACCTGCAGCCCGTCTACCCGTTGAAAACCGCGTGGCAATTTATTACCGCGTCGACCACGCTCACCTTGGTAGTGCTCAAGGTCGTTGAACTTTAAGGATAAGGTGCGCTTACCAGCGATTAACACCAGTGTCGCCTGCTCACTAAAGACCGCACAATCCACCAACCACTCTTCGCGTTTAGCGGCGCGATCAGTGGGGATGCCAATTAATTTATTACCTTTACCTTTGCTCAGTTGCGGCAGATCCGACACCTTAAACACCAACAAGCGCCCTTCATTGGTCACCGCAGCAAACCAATCCTCAGCGAAATTATTGACTGCCTTAGGTGGTAATACACGTGCGCCAGACGGCAAGGTAATTAAGGCTTTACCGGCTTTATTTTTCGCCTGCATATCTTCGCCTTTGACCACAAAGCCATAACCCGCATCTGAGGTCATCACCAGCAGTTGCTCATTTTGCGGCATCAACATGCATTCAAACGTCGCGCCCGGCGGCGTAGTTAAACGCCCAGACAAGGGCTCACCCTGACCGCGCGCGGCGGGCAACGTATGCGCAGGCAACGAATAACTGCGACCGGTGCTGTCGAGCAACACCACAAACTGATTAGAACGCCCTTGCACCGCTTGCTTAAAACCATCGCCGGCTTTGTAGGATAGTGCGGCCGGATCAATATCATGGCCTTTAGCGCTGCGCACCCAACCTTGCTCCGACATCACCACAGTCACGGGCTCAGCCGGCACTAAATCAGTTTCTGATAAGGCTTTAGCTTCACCGCGCTCCACTAGAGGTGAGCGACGCTCATCACCGTAGGTTTTGGCATCGGCGATTAACTCTTTGCGCACCAAGCTTTTGAGCTTGGTTTCACTGCCCA
>JAAZJF010000096.1 GCA_012800475.1 Gammaproteobacteria bacterium | reverse complement strand
GACAGCGGCAGAGTAAAATTACCGTTACCGCAATACAGCTCCAGCAAATCATCTGGCTGCTCACCCAACACCTCATAGGCCCAGTTGAGCATATGCGTATTCACCGCACCATTGGGCTGTGTAAAGGCACCTTCAGGTTGGCGATAGCTGAACACACGCCCAGCAACAGTCAGTTTTTCCACCACGAAATCGCGTCCAATTACCGTACGCTTACCCCGTGAACGACCAATAATACTGGCATTGAGTTGCGCTGCTAATGCCTGTGCTGCAGCCAACCAGTCCTCATCCAGCGGGCGGTGATAGCACAGAGTGACCATAGCCTCACCAGACAGCGTGGTTAAAAACTCCACCTGAAATAAACGGTCGGATAAGGCTTTACTGCTGCTCCAAGCGACTTCCAGCTTGGGCATCAGTTGATTAATCAGCTCGCTGGCAATCGGGAACTGCTTAACGAAAATAGGCGTGCGATTATCACCCGGGGCAAACATGGCGTAAAAGCGTTGCTCGCCTTCACGCCAGAGACGAAACTCCGTGCGCAAGCGAAAGTGCTGTGGGGCAGAGGCAAACACCTGCGGCTCAGGCGCATTAAACTCGCTGAGTAAACTCTGTAAACGGGCGTGTTTAGCCTGCAGTTGTTGCGCGTAAGCATCGGCGGAGTAGTCGGTGTTTGGCATCAGGGGAAAAATCCTAATTTGATAATAAAGAGGATGGATAAAATCCACATGGCACTGTTGATATCTTTCCAGCGTCCGCTGAGCAGCTTAATCGCAGTCCAGCTGATAAAACCAAAAGCAATACCGTTGGCAATGGAAAAGGTCAATGGCATGGCTAAAGCAGCAACCACCACAGGCGCGGCTACGGTTAAATCGTCCCAGTCAATTTTAGCTAAACCACTGGTCATCAAGACGGCAACAAAAAATAGCGCAGGTGCCGTAGCGTAAGCCGGAATGGCTGAAGCCAATGGCGCAAAAAACAAACTGAGTAAAAACAGCACCGCCACAACACAAGCGGTTAGACCGGTACGACCACCCACAGCGACACCCGCAGCCGATTCGACAAAGCTGGTGGTGGTTGATGTACCCATGCAGGCACCCGCCATGGTGGCGGTGCTGTCGGCCAATAACGCACGACCTAGGCGGGGCATCTTGCCGTCTTGATCAATTAAATTCGCGCGCTGAGCCACACCGATTAACGTGCCTGACGTATCGAATAAATCAACGAATAAAAAGGCAAAAATCACACTGACTAAACCCACATCCAGCGCGCCCGCAATATCCAATTGTAAGAGAGTGGGCATCATGCTCGGAGGCATGCTGACCACGCCATCCAAACTGGAAAAACCAAAGCCGATTGAGCAGCCCGTAATCAGTAAAATACCAATCATCACGGCACCGGTAATCTGTCGATACGCCAGCGCAACAATCACTGCAAAGCCTAGGGTGGCAAAGATTGGACCGGGTTGAGCTAAATCACCTAGCGCGACTAAGGTGTCAGGGTTACCCACCACAATGCCGGCATTTTTTAAGGCGATTAAAGCAAGAAATAAACCAATACCGGCACTGAT
>JAAZJF010000374.1 GCA_012800475.1 Gammaproteobacteria bacterium | reverse complement strand
GGATCATCACAATTAACAGGATAATAAACGGCAATGAACGCAGCACGTTCACTATAAATGACAACAACATATATAAAGTCGGCTGAGCAAACATTTGTCGCGGTCCGACTAAAAACAGCAAGATCCCTACCGGCAAACCTAGAATCACAGTAAATAGCAGCGAACCTCCCAGCATCAGCGGGGTATCCAGCGTTGCTTGCCAAATCTCATACCAATCAATATTTATCAGTAAGTCACTCATGGGCGTAATACCTCCACATGCACACCTGCGGCACGCAGTTGTTGTTCAGCCAGTAATTCTTTACCACCGGTCAGCGCTAAAGTGAGCTGGCCACAGGCTTGATCTTTAATGCGACCAATACGGCCCGCTAAAATACTGTAATCCACGCCAGTATCACGGGCGACCTGGCCCAATAGAGGTGCGTAAGTGGCTTCACCCAAGAAAGTTAAGCGCACAATCCGCCCACTGACTTGCTGATATTCTGCGTCTGGCGCTAGATCCGCATCACCTTCAGATTCCTGCACAAAATTTTGGGTGGTGGGGTGCTGTGGATGTAGAAAGACATCACTGACCAAACCACTTTCAACAATCACCCCGCCATCCATCACGCCAACGCGATCACACACACGACGGATCACATCCATCTCATGAGTGATCAAGACGATAGTCAGACCCAGCTCTCGATTGATTTCAGCCAACAATTGCAAGACCTGCCCAGTAGTTTGCGGATCCAGCGCACTAGTGGCTTCATCACATAACAAAATCTTTGGATCAGTGGCTAACGCACGGGCAATACCCACGCGCTGCTTCTGCCCGCCGGACAGTTGCGCTGGATACTTATTGGCATGATCGCTTAAGCCCACGCGTGCCAATAATTCAGCCACGCGCACTTTAATTTGCGCCTTACTCAACTCGCCCGCCAACTTTAACGGCATCGCCACGTTATTGGCGACAGTCTTGGAGGACAGCAAATTAAAATGCTGAAAAATCATCCCCACCCGTTGGCGAAAACCGCGCAAGCCTTGTGCATCCAGCGCAGTGACATCTACACCATCCACGACAATACGGCCACCACTGGGCTCTTCTAAGCGGTTAATCAAACGTAATAAGGTGCTTTTACCAGCACCAGAATGACCAATCAGGCCAAAAATCTCACCCGGCTGCACAGTTAAGCAAGTGGGTTGTAAAGCGACAATACTTTGCCCGTTTACTGCATAGGCTTTATGCACTTCGTGGAATTCAATCACGGGGGAACCTTGTTAGGGCGATACTGGCAACTAGTGTGCCAAGCACCGCTTAGAATTAGAAGTTCTTTTAAACTCTATATATAGAATAATTTAGAATGATAGATTCGGCGTAATCACTAACTGTGCGGCCTCATCACTGCGAATAACTTCCTGTAAACGCGGATTAAAATTGGCATCCAGTTTTTTCACTCGGGCCGATAAAAGCGCTGCCACCCAATGAAAATCACGGGTATCTGCTACTTCAATACTCACTGCAGCGCGAAACCTCACCACATCTGCTGCCACATCATCCAATAAACGTCCTAACTGGTGATTATTACGGTTGGCCAGCATGGGTAAAGCAATCGTAGTTTGTGCTGCATTCAGGTCTAAAACACGCGCCTTGAGTTTGCTACGTACAGGTGGTGTTAACTCAATCAGCTCCTGCGGCTGTGGCTGTTCTACGACAACTTCAGGAGCTCCAGGAACTTCAGGCTGAGCTGCCACAGACTCTTTGACGGGTTTCTTTGGTGCAGGTGCAAGTCTGGGCAATGGCTGTTTACGCACAACTGACGGCTGCACAGAAGGAGCAGTAGGCTCAAGGATAGGCTCTTGTACCGCAGCTAAAGCCGT